>JASJHC010000306.1:0-8929 GCA_033791245.1 Acidimicrobiia bacterium
ATGTGCTGGGAAGCGAAATGCGGGTTACCGTAATAGCGGCCGGCTTTGATCGTGACCGCAGGTCATTGACCCAAGGTGCCGCCTACCCGGAGTTCTCGACACGCAGGCCCCGACAGGAACCTGACGACGATCTCGACAGTCCCGGTTTCGTCCACGGATGATCCAGCCCCCAGGCTTTGCCGGTGTTGCATTTGGTGATGCCGACTCCGGCGATCTGCGCGTTGATCATCGTCGCCGCGAAGCGATTGCTGCTGACCTAGGCATCTCATCTGACTGGGCGTTCGCCCATCAGGTCCACGGAACTGGAATTCTGGAAGCAAGCAGGTCGGGGAACCTCGGCGATGGTGATGCCATCGTCACCTACGACCCCACTATCCCGGCAGCGATTGCCACAGCCGATTGCGTACCGATAGTCATAGAGGCGGACGGGGCTGTCGCCGTCGTTCATGCCGGATGGCGTGGTGCCGTCGACGGCATCATTCCGGCGGCTCTTGCGAAACTTCGTAGCAGCGGCCACAAACCGCGCAGAGCTGCGATCGGACCAGCGATCGGCCCATGTTGTTACGAGGTGGGCTCTGATGTCGCGGACCTCTTTCCCGGGTACGTTGCCAAGACAACCTGGGGTTCGGTAAGTGTGGACATCTCAGCGTTTCTAGAGCGCCAACTGGCAGAATTAGAGGTGTGGCGGTCAAGCCAATGCACTTTCACCACGCCGGATCTGCATTCTTGGCGACGTGACCACACACGACAAAGACAGGTGACGGTGGCATGGTTGCTCAACGACTAGCGGAGGTCCGCCAGCGTGTAGCCGCGGCGGTTGTCCAAGTCGGGCGACAAGCTGAAGACGTAACCCTTGTTGCCGTATCCAAAGGCCGCTCGCCGCAAGCGATACTGCAGGCATATGAGCAGGGGCAGCGTGACTTTGGGGAGAATCGAGCTCAAGAGCTGGCAGAGAAGGCCCCACAGCTACCTGGTGATATCCGCTGGCACTTCATCGGCTCGTTACAAACCAGACAGGCCAAGATCGCACGTCCTCATACCTACTTGCTCCATTCGCTGGACAGGACACGATTGGCCAACTCGTGGATGGCGGCTGGAGCCGCACCACCGGCGTTACTTCAGATCAACGTTGCTGCTGAGCCACAAAAACACGGTGCAAACCCGGATGAGGTCGATGAGTTATGCGAGGGCGCCCTGGCGGCTGGGGTGCGCTGCGGCGGTCTGATGACGATTCCGCCGCTGGCCGGCGACCCGGATGAGAGCAGGAAGTGGTTTGCGGCGCTGCGTGAGCTGCGTGACACATTATCGAGCACATATCCCGAGCTCGCCGACCTATCTATGGGCATGACCGATGATTTCGAGGTCGCCATTCAGGAAGGTGCAACCATCATACGCGTGGGACGGGCTATCTTTGGACCGTCGGGCGTTCCGGCAACGATTGATTGAGGACACACGATGGCATCCATGTGGCAGAAAACCATGTTCTACCTCGGACTCGTCGACGACGAGGAGATTGAGGCCGCCGAGGCGGAGAAGAAGGACCCCCAGCAGCAGGTGCGCACAGTGGAGCCGCCTGCACCCAGCACAACCGACTCGCCCTCCCTGCGGACCTTCCGCGCTTCGAGCACGGTTGCAGGACGACGGGTCGAGCCACCAGCTCCGGTGCGCCGCCGAGTTTCGGAGAATGCCGAGCATGCCGAGGCTGGAGTGCTGGTAACCGGTGGTCGTACCTCCGGTGCCGGGCGAGCCGCCGACAGGTCTCGTGGCGCAGACACTGAGTCCGTTGTCATCGAGGCCAAGACGCTCTCGGATGCCCAAACTCTTGCCGACCACATCAGAGAAGACAGAAGTGTTGTTCTTGACCTGCGCGGCACCGAGACCGCAATGGTGCGTCGCCTTGTGGATTTCTCCAGTGGATTGACCTACGCCCTCGATGGCCGCATGGTCAAGATTGCCACGGGGGTCATCTTGGTAGCGCCGACAGGTACGTCGGTTAGCGTTGAGGAACGGCGGCGCCTCGCCTCCCTCGGGTTGTACGACGCAACCACGGCCAACGACTGATGGTGTCGCTGATCTGTCTCGTTCTCAATCTGGCGTGGATCACACTATTTGGCTGGATAATCCTCAGCTACGTTGTCAATTTAGGAAGGCTCTCCTGGGGCCACCCGGTACGCAAGGTCTATGACACCCTGTCCTCGATCATCAATCCGATCCTGATGCCGATCCGGCGAATACTGCCGCCAATGCGTGCCGGGTCGATGGGATTGGATCTGTCCCCAATGGTCCTCTTCTTCGGCATAATTATTCTGCAGCGGCTCATCTGCCGATAGTCGAGCAGGCCGGATTTTGGCCGGCTCCGGGTCACAACACGATGCGGATGACCGCAAAGGTGGTTACGATTTAGCCATGGGCATCTCTAGCGAAGAAGCGAACCGGCTCCAGTTTTCCGGCACCGAGCACTCGTACGACGGTACGGAAGTGGAGGTGTTCCGGCGTCGCGTCGTCGCTGCTCTCGAAAGCTACGAGGCCGAATCGCATGGTTCTGCCGACCTCGGGGAGTCCTCGGCGACGGATTTGGCCTCAGCACAACGTGTTCGTCATCAAGCCGTCGAGCTTGCCGAGCGGATGTTGCGCGACGTAATGGGATCCTCGGGTGACTCCAGCGATGGGTTGGCTGTATGGCAGGATGCCGCAATGCTGCGAGCACTCGCTCAGGAGGAAATGGAATTCGCCACCGAGGAGGCGCGACGTCTTCCTGCGATTGCGGCCGCCGAACGTGACGAGATCCGAGCCCAGTACATGGACGAACTCAGGGAAGCCCGCGTCGAACTGCATCGAGAGCTGGATGCGTCACGGCAAGTGGCGGTATCTGAAGCAGATGAAATCAAAGCCCGGTCCGCTGCCGAAGCCGACGGCATCGTCAAGAAGGCTGTCGAAAGCGCTGATGAAAGGCAACGGGCCGCGGCCGATGAGGAGAGCCGACTCAAGCGACGGATCACGGTGTTGCATACCGCCCTCGCCGATGCCGAGACAAGGTTTCGGCGACTCGCCTCGACCGCGGCCAACGAGATCGGAACCTTGGCCGCTCTTGCCGACCAAGATATCGCCGAGCCACCACCTTCAGACCGACCGGAATTGCGCCTAGCTTCAGTCGACCTAACCGATCATGCGGCTGCATCGGATGTCGAGACCGAGTTTGATCGTGCGGTGACGGGCGAATCGGTGCGCACCACGGATCCCGAGGTAGACCCAGAGGCCGGGTTCTATCAGAAGCGCCTTGCCGGGCTGCGGGACCGACTCGAAAAGAGCGGACACCCACCCCCGAGCCTATAGAAGCGGCTGGCGACGCAACGAAACGGTCAGTTCTTCTTCGTTGATGGTCATCGGGCTCTCTTGCGGTTCAGTTCTACGGGTCACCGTGGCCGCCAGCACCTCTCCAGCAATCAACGCCTCGTGGTCGATGAGTGCGGCGCTGAGGTCATCGCTATCGCTGTGCCAATTCAGAGCGACCCGATCGCTCACTGCAAGGCCAAGGGCGCGGCGCAGCCCCTGGATGGCACTCACAATCTCGCGGGCCGTGCCTTCGCTGGCCAGCTCCGGAGTTATCGAGACGTCTAGAGCGACTGAGATGGCGCCCTCGGCGGCAACGACGAGGCCTTCCCGCGGCTCGCGGCGAACAACGATGTCAGCTGCGGTTATCTCCGTATCAGCCACAGAATGTACTCCACCATCGAGTAGGTCGGAGATGACCTCGTGGGGAAGCTGGGCGATGAGCGCGGCAGCGGCCTTGGTTCCTGCTCCGAGGCGGGGGCCAAGGGTCTTGAAGTTGGCCTGAGCCGAGAGGTGGACCAGTTGGTCCTCGGCCGAATCGATTCGCACCGAGGCGACGTTCATCTCTTCAGCGATGAGCGACTCGTGAGAGGTGATGGCGGACGCCACCACCGGATCACGGGTTATAACCGTGAGTGCGGCCAGAGGCTGGCGCACTTTCACTTCGTGACGCTTGCGCAGCCCATGACCAAGTGTGACGATCGTTCGCACCGTCGTCATGTCCCTTTCCAACCCGGGATCGATGATGGTGGCATCGGCGATTGGGTAGTCCGTGTGATGAACGCTCTGTGGTGCAGTGATATCGAGATCGCGGACAAGACGCTGATATAGCTCTTCAGCGATGAACGGCAACACCGGTGCAGCCACTTTGGCGAAGGTGACCAGTACCTCGTACAGCGTCGCAAACGCAGCAAGTTTGTCACGATCGTCCCCGGTGCCGCGTTGTGACCAGAAGCGCCGCCGCGAACGGCGGATATACCAATTGGTGAGATCGTCAATGAACCCAAGAATCGGCGGGATCACGTTGTAGAGGCGGTAGTCCTCCATCTCAGTATTGACCCTGGCGATCAGGCTCTGCAGCACAGACAGGATCCAGCGATCGATTTCGGTTCGCTCCGCCGGGGGAGCGGCGTTGTTGATGTCGTCGAGGGTGATGCCATCCGCTTCTGCGTATGTGGTGAAGAACGAGTACGCATTCCAGAAAGGAAGCAAGACCGTGCGCACTACTTCGCGGACGCCAATCTCGGAGAAACGCAGAGGATCTGCTTTGACCACGGGGGAGTTGATCAGATAGGCCCGCAGCGCATCGGCACCGAACTCGTCGAGAACATGGCTTGGATCGGGATAGTTCTTCAAGCTCTTTGACATCTTGCGTCCGTCCTCAGCAAGAATCATTCCGGTCACGATGCAGTTCTGGAACGGAGCCTCGTCAAATAGCGCAGAACCCAATACAACGAGGGTGTAGAACCAGCCCCGCGTCTGATCGAGTCCCTCCGCGATGAAGTTTGCCGGATAGCGCCGAGCAAACCGTTCCTCGTTCTCGAACGGATAATGGATCTGGGCATACGGCATCGATCCAGATTCGAACCAACAGTCCAGTACCTCGGGCACCCGGTGCATGACGCCGGTGCAGTCGGTGCAGGGGAACGTCACATCATCTACGAAGTGCTTGTGCAGGTCATCGACCCATTGTCCTGACAGGTTCTTGAGTTCCTCGCGTGATCCGACGCACTTGCTCTGCTCACACGAGTCACATTCCCAGACAGGGATACAACTGCCCCAATATCGGTTTCGGCTGATCGCCCAGTCGCGGGCACCTTCCAGCCAGTTGCCAAAGCGGCGGTCGCCGACCGCTTCGGGGACCCAATGGATGTCTTTGTTGAGCTCCACCATGCGGTCGCGGAATGACTCCACATTGACAAACCAAGTAGGAATGGCCTTGTAAATAAGCGGGGTCCCAGTGCGCCAGCAGAATGGATATGAGTGCCTGATCTGGGTGTGGCGAACAATTGCCCGCCGATCCTTCAGCATCCGGATCAAAGTGGCGTCGGCGTCTTTGACATTCTTCCCGGCAACGTCGGGAACCTGGTCGGTGAAGCGGGCTTCGGCGTCGACGGGATCGACAAGCACATCGAGACCGGCAGCGTTCAGAGCGTAGAAGTCGGCTTCGCCGTATGCGGGAGCCATGTGCACCAGTCCGGTGCCCTCGGCAACGGTTACATCGTCGCTCTCCAGGATGCGGAAGGCGCCGCGGTCGCGCTCTTCGCCGAAATAGTCAAATGGGGGTACGTATTCGAGACCGACGAGCTCTGCGCCTGTAGCCCTCCCGGTGACCTCTGCAGATTCGTCGAAGTAGCTGTCGAGGAGAGCCCCGGCCAACCAGTACCTCCCCTCGATGCCGTCGATGCTCCCGGCAACCCGCAGGTATTCGATTTCGGCGCCGACGGCTACAGCCAGATTGGCAGGAAGGGTCCACGGTGTGGTGGTCCAGATCAACAAATGGTCGCCGGCGTTGGCGACGCCGTGATCAGCAGCAATCTCGAGGCGGACGGTGATAGCCGGGTCGTCGACATCTCGATAGTCCAGATTGGCTTCGAAGTTCGACAGGGGGGTAGTGGCTCCATACGAATACGGAAGAACCTTGAAGTCTTTGTAGATAAGGCCTTTGTCCCAGAGCGCCTTGAAGACCCACCAGACACTCTCCATGAACTCGACGTCCATGGTCTTGTAGTCGTTCTCAAAGTCGATCCAACGCCCGATTCGCTTGGTGATGACTTCCCAGTCGTCGGTTGTCGCCTGGACCATGGATCGGCAAGCTTCGTTGAAGGCGCCAACGCCGTACTCGAGGATCTGGCGCGGACCCGAGACCCCGAGCTGCTTTTCGACCTCCATCTCAACGGGGAGGCCGTGAACGTCCCAACCGAACTGCCGCTCGACACGATGGCCGCGCATAGTCCAATAGCGCGGCACGATGTCTTTTACGACACCCTGCAGGATGTGCCCATAGTGGGGGCTGCCTGTCGCAAAGGGAGGGCCGTCGTAGAAGGTGTATTCGGCGTCGGCGGGACGCAGCTCAACAGACTGCTGGAACGCATCGGTCTCTTCCCAGTACTTGAGGATCTTGGCATCGAGTCCAGGGAGGTTGAGGTGGGGCTCGGCGCGAGCGAAGTCACCGCGCTGCTTGTTGTTGGGGGTTGTGTCCACGTCTGGTCCTTGGTGAAGATCGTTCAGTTCTCCACCGGGACGGGGTTTCCCGCGGTACCACCCGGTTTGCCAGGTGATCCTGGCCGCTCATTGAACCCATATCGGAGGGCGTCGCCGGCGAGGTCTACCTCCGGATTGCTCCGGTCTCTTCTCGCAGCTCAGAGGTGATATCGCCACTGGGGCGGCCTCATCGTAGCCGTGGGCGCAGATAGTACACCGTAACCGGCAGAGTTAAGGCGAACTGCTCCTAGACCTCGGCATACGGCGCATCTAGCTCAAGCATGGTCTCTCTTCAGGGTCGACATATGTGGACGGCCCGCATAGCTGCAGAGATGGTTACCGTCGCAGATCGAGAAGCTGCCTATTCGGCCGGAGATGCCGGCTTTGGCCGATGGCGTCGAGCATTATCGGTTGATCCAGGCGGAGCGGGAACTGCTCGAGGGAACGGGGCGCGGCAGCGTGACCCGCGATGGGGGGACACAGCGAGGAGATCATGCGTGCGCTCGACCGTGTCGCGGTCGCCTCCAGTGGATACCTGGAAAAGTCGCTAGCGGTGCAGGACCTCGTTTCAGGATTGATACTCGCTGCCGATTTGTACGCAACCGACGGCCGGCTATTGCTGACCGAAGGCACCGAGCTCAGCCTGGCTGCCCGTACCCGGATCAACCAGTGCGCGGATCATGTCGGAATCCGGGAGCCGATCCAGGTTCGGGTCCCTCGCTAAGAGCGCTCCTGCCGCCTTCGCCTATCGTGGAGTCGTGTCTGCAAGCCAAGTCGTTCGAAACCATCCAGATGGGTCCACGTTGACGGTATGGGTAGTGCCGGGAGCGCGACGGACCGAAATCGTCGGCTACTACGGCGATGCGCTGCGGATCAGGGTAGCCGCACCACCCGAAAAGGGCCTGGCGAACAAAGCAGTGGCACAACTCCTCGGTGATGCATTGCGGGCCAAGGTTCGATTGGCGAGCGGGGCAACCTCGCGCCGGAAGCGCTTTGTTGTCGTCGCACAAGACACTGAGAGTGTTGTCGCCGCCCTGGAAAGGCTTGTCGATTGACCAAAATCGGCAAGATCCTGGTAATGTCCCGGCCTGCAAAGGAGGTCCGGGTGACGAGAGATCTAGCCAAATCGACCTTGGAGCGGCTTCGCCGCCATCTTGACGATGAGGAGACCCGTCTGATCGGGATCATCGAAGAGTACGACAAGGTATTCACCGAGGTGAACATGGGTTCGACTAGCGCTGAGCACAGTGCGGACCCCAACAGCGCCGATGGTGGCGCCCTGGCCCTTGAGCTCGAAATGGACCTGTCTGTCCTTGAGAACGCCCGTGAGCTCCTAAGCAAGGTTCAAGCTGCCCAGAGGCGGATGGAAAAGGGCACATACGGAAAGTGTGTTGTGAGCGGCAAGGCCATCCCGGTCGAACGGCTCGAGGCCCTGCCTTATGCAACAACCCTCGTCGAGTACGCTGACAGGGTGTAGAGAGCCGGTTGGCTCCTGGCCGAGCCGATCCATAATCGGCGACAAACCAATCGCTGGGTCGGTTCATTGAAGTTGTTCACAAAACACTTAGAACGTACTGCCGGTTTGCGGCTGGCGCTTGGCGTTGGGCTTGGTCTACTTGCCGTCGACCAGCTGAGCAAGAACTACGCCCGCGATTTGTACCAGGATGGGCCCGTTGAAGTTATCGGGGACTGGCTGCGGTTCACTTACGCCAAGAACCCAGGGGCTGCATTTTCCAGCTTTGCTGGATCGGGGCGGGTGATTGGACTTATCGCAATCGGCGTGACGGTCTTCATCCTCTACATGATTGCCAGAACCACACGCCGAGTTGAGTTGGTAGCGCTTGGATTGATCCTCGGGGGTGCGCTTGGCAATCTTTCCGACAGGATCTTCCGCGGGGACGGGTTTCTTGACGGGGCAGTTGTTGACTGGATCGATTGGTGGTTCATACCGACCTTCAACATTGCTGATGCGGCGCTCAATGTCGGGGTCGCTCTGCTGCTGATCTCTGCTCTATTCCTAGGGTCTGCCCATGAATAGCCACGGTGTTGTAGAGGTTCCAGAAGATCTTGATGGAGTGAGATTGGATCGGGTTGTCGCTGTGCTCGCCGAGGTGAGCAGAGCGGTATCCAGAAAGATGATCGACGAAGGTGGGATCGAGGTTGCAGGATCGGCAGCAACGATGGCGACCGTGCCTCATACCGGGGACACCATCCGCTTCCGCGCTCCGGAGCCAGCGGCGCCTCTGGTCGCCGAGAAGATCGAGTTTGGCGTCGCATACAAATCCGATGAAATTATCGTTATCAACAAGCCAGCAGGACTGGTGGTTCACCCCGGGGCAGGGAACGTAAGCGGAACGTTGGTCAACGGTCTTATCTACCGCTTCCCTGACCTAGC
>JASJHC010000307.1:0-4141 GCA_033791245.1 Acidimicrobiia bacterium
ACTGACGATGAGGTTGTGACCCACCTGACTATCAAGCTTCGCGAGCACGGTGGGGTCTATGTGAAGCTCATGCGCTACGCCGGTGAAGACCTGGCTCAAGCGGCCATCGGCATCGTTGTCTATCCGGACAACGACTTCCGGGTCGCCTTCGGCGCAGTCGCCCCGACCCCGGTCCGGTCGTCGAAAATCGAAACCGCATTGCACGGCAAGACGCTCGATGACGAGCTCGTGGCAAGCGTTGTTGCGATGGTTCCCGAAGAGATCAGCCCCATCACCGATATGAGGGCGTCCGCCGAATACCGCACCCACGCCACCAAGGCGATGTTGAAACGCGGTCTGTGGGCGGCAGTCGAGAGACGTGACGGAGCGGGCCCGAGCTACGGCACCCGACTTATCTGAGAGGGCGACAATGGAGCTATCAATCAAGGTCAATGGTGAGCAGTGGAATCTCAACGTCGTCCCCGCCGACGTCCTGCTTGACGTACTCAGAGAACAGGTCGGCACCAAGAGCCCCAAGATTGGATGTGAGCGCGGCGACTGCGGATCGTGCACGATCCTCGTTGACGGCCGTTCCGTACGGAGCTGTCTGATGCTTGCCGTCGAAGCCGAAGGTCACGAGATCACCACAGTTGAGGGCATCAGCTACGAAGGCATGAGCGAGCTTCAGGACCTATTCATCTCGAACAACGCTTTTCAGTGTGGGTTCTGCGCCCCCGGGATCGTTCTTGCTGCAACCGAACTGCTCGAGCACAACTCAGACCCAACCCGCCACGATGTCCAAGAGGCATTGGCAGGCAACCTTTGTCGGTGCACCGGCTACGAGCCGATTATCGAGGCAGTCTTGGCTGCGGCACCTGCGAGAAAAGAAGGAGGGTCCGCATGACAACGACGTTCCCCTTTGAAGCCAAACCCGCCGAGGACGAGCTGAAGAGCGTCGGTAAACCAGTGGTCCGCATCGATGGCCTCGACAAAATCAGCGGTGCAGCGGAGTTCGTTGACGACATGGACTTTGGTCCCGGTCTGCTCCATGCAGCCATCGTTGAGAGCCCCCATGCCTACGCCAAGATCTTGTCGATCGACACCACCGAGGCGGAAACAGCCGCTGGCGTCGTTCGAGTCGTCACCGGCAAGGACTTCCCGTACAAGTTCGGCATGTACATGGAAGACCGCTACATCTTCGCCCAGGATCTCGTTCGGTTCGCCGGAGAACAGGTCGCCGGTGTCATCGCCCGCAGCCATCGCGAAGCCGTCCAGGCAGCCAAGCTGATCAAGGTCGAGTACGAGGTCCTCACCCCGTTGCTCAATCCCAAGGAAGCTTTTGGCGACGATGCCGATCTGGTGCATCCGGACCTTGGCGACTACACCCACGTCCCCTGGTTCTTCCCCAAGGCCGGCACCAACATTGCGCACTGGCGCAAGATTCGCAAGGGCGACACCGAGAAGGCGTTCGCCGAGTCAGACTTCGTCCTCAAAGACACCTATCACGTTCCCCGCTACGCCCACTGCGCTATCGAGCCGCATGTAACGGTGAGCAAGCTCGACCATGCGGATCGGTTGACGGTGTGGACTGCTTCGCAGTCCCCGCACACGCAGCGGCACCTGTTCGCCGAGGCACTCAAGCCGCTTGGATTCACCCATAAGGATGTCCGCGTCATCACGCCCTACGTCGGCGGTGGCTTCGGCGGCAAGGCCGGCGTCTCCATGGAGATCATGGGTGCTGCGATGGCAACGCTGGTCAAAGGCCGCCCCGTCAAGCTGCGCTTCACGCGGGAACAGGAGTTCTACAACACCTACCAACGGCAAGGCGTTATCGCCGAACTCAAGGTCGGCGTCATGAACGATGGCACACTGACCGCTGTCGAGCACAAGCTGTACTGGGATGCTGGCGCCTATGTCGAGTACGGCGCCAACGTGGTCAACGCCGCAGGCCTGTCGGCCACCGGGCCCTACCGAGTCCCCAACATCACCAACGACTCACTGTGCATGTACACCAACCTGCCACCGGGTGGTCCGTACCGTGGCTTCGGATATTCGGAGTTCCACTTTGGTCTCGAGTCACACATGGACCGCCTCGCCGAAGGCATCGGCATGGACGCCGTGGAGTTCCGCAAGAAGAACGCCATCGTCGAGGGTGACGAACTGTCGTACGGGGCGCATATGAACCCGTCCGGGTTGATAGAAGCCATCGACAAGACCGCCGCCGCCATCGACTGGGGTGTCGAGGAAACCTCGGACAATCCCAACACCGTGATCGGCAAGGGCATGGCGCTGTTCTGGAAGGCGCCGGCGATGCCGCCCAACGCTTCGTCCGCTTCCTTCCTGAAGTTCAATGAGGACGGCAGCCTCAATATCTCGGTCTCCGGCATGGAGCTCGGTCAGGGCTACCTGACAGTGATGGCGCAGATTGCCAGCGAGATCCTGACCGTTCCGGTGAACAAGATCAGGGTCGAGACCCCCGATACCGACCGGAACCCGTACGAGTGGCAGACCGTGGCGTCGCATGTCACGTGGAGCTCAGGGCTTGCCGTGCAGAAAGCGGCGATCGAGGCTCGCGGCAAGATCTTCGATGTCATCCATCAGGTCTACGGCTACGAGGACGACTCGTTGTATCTGGAGGACGAGAAGGTCAAATGCAAGACCGATGCGGACTTCGAGAAGTCGCTGCACGAGTTCGTTATCGACGGGATCCAAACCGATGACGGCACGTGGCGCGGTGGTCCCATCATTTCGAGCGGCAAGTTCATGCCCGAGTTCACCAACGCCAACAGCGACCCAGAAACCGGACAGGGCGGTCACCCGAACGTCCACTACACCGTTGGCGCCACCGGCGTGATCCTCGAGATCGACAAGGACACTGGCCGCGTTTGGGTCCGCAAGGCAGCGCTCGCGGTCGACGCCGGCCGGGCTATCAACCCCGACCTGGTCAAGGGCCAGATTGTCGGCGGCCTGGTCCAGGGTCTCGCCACGGTCCTCTACGAGGACATGCGATTCGATGAGGGCGGGAAGATGATGAATCCCACCTTCACCGATTACAAGATCCCGACGGCGTTCGATATCCCCGACGAGATCGTCCCAATCATCGTCGAGGTCCCCCAGCCCGATGGCCCATTCGGAGCCCGTGGTGTGGGCGAGCACACGATGATTGCCGCCGCCCCCGTTATTGCCAATGCGGTCTACAACGCGCTGGGAACCCGTATCAAATCGATGCCGGTCACCCAGGAGAAGATTGCAATGGCGTTTTTAGAGAAGACACAGTCCGAACCCGAATAGGAGTGGATAACAAATGTCCGTCGATCTAGAGAAGATCCTTCGACCGGTGGAATCACCGATGAAGCCGTACGAGCCGAAATACATGATGCTCGCCAGCGGCGAAGCGGTCGTGGTGCGTCAGGTCTTTCGAGATGAGATTCCTGATCTGTTGAAGGCAGTCGAGCCTTTGCTGCATGTTGAGCGCGACTACTACGACGTTGTGGCGGCTCGCGTTTATGCAGAGCTACTCGGCTACTACCAATACCGGTTCCAGGATCAGTACGTACTTGCTCTGCAGGTCGACGGTGAGCTCGCCGCCATCGTCAATGGTCGCCAGGTAACTCCAACGCTTGGCTTATCGCTCCACACATTGGCGCTGCGACGCGGACTCCGGATCGGCGCCCATGGTTTTGCCGCCAAAATGGAGTACCACATCGACACGCTGGGACACGATGAAGTCCTGGTCGTCGCCGAATCGCCCATTGGGTTTAGGCGCTGGATGATCGAGTACAAGCTCGAGAAGAGATTCCATATCCCTCACGAGCTGGGCGGAGTACCGTCATGGGCCCTAACCAGGGAGCTCTTCGACCGAGCCCGTTCCAGCCTGGTTGTCGGACGTCGTCCGGTACCGCCAGATCTGCTGGACAAGGCTATGGACAAAATCCTGCCGCCGTCGGATCCCCCGACCCCGCCGCTCGATCCGCTTGCCGCCACCCGTGCGCTGTACGACCCCACCGCTACCGCGTTGGTGACACAGCGCTGGGAGATGGAAAAGGGGGCCCAGCATGCGTGACGTATACGTAGCAGGGATCGGGATAACCACCTTCACCCGGCTCGAGTTTCCGCTATCGGAAATCGCTGCATATGCATCGATGATGGCGCTCAAGGATGC
>JASJHC010000308.1:0-4628 GCA_033791245.1 Acidimicrobiia bacterium
TAATGCCCGAAGGCATAGGTGTTGTTGCCGACGTCTACGGCGAGCACGGCATCGTCTGGCACCAAGCCTCTCAGGGTCGCAAACAGGCTTGCCGGGTGCATCCGGCCCTGCTCGTCGACGAGCGTCGCCCGCTTCTGCTTCTCGGCGTTCCATCTTCCCCAACGAGCCGCGATGTCCTCGCGCACACCCGGTCGATTCGTTGCCACCAACTGTCCACTCAGCAATCCGACGGTCGCTGAGATTTCCCCCCACAAAGGCATGTCGATGTCATGGAACCTGCCAAGCGCCATACGATCGAAGTCGACCTGAATCGTTGGCTTCTTTGCCGAGATCCCGGTGTGATTGGAGAACGAAGCTCCAAGAACCAGCAAACAATCACTGTTGCCCATCACAGCTGAAGCCACGGGGGTTCCAGAGCGGCCAAGCACGCCACAGGCGAGCGGGTGATCTTCCCCGATTGATCCCTTGGCCTTGAACGTGGAGATGACGGGAGCGTCAATCTTTTCGGCCAAGGCGACGATTGCGGCCCGATGCGGACGGGCACCGTTGCCCACGATGATGACTGGGCGTTCTGCGCGTTGCAGCAACGCAACGGCGCGAGCAACCTCAGCGGGTTCCGGTGTGATAGTCGCCGGTGCTATCCGGCCCGGCCGCGACTTGGCTGGGGCCTCGACAAGGCCGGGCAGGTTTTGGACGTCATCGGGAAATACGAGGTGAGCGACGTCGCTATTCACCACGGCATGCTTGATTGCAAGTGCCATCAACTCGGCACCATTTCCAGGCGAGAGCACTGTTTGGCTGTACTCAGCGACTGCGGCGAAGGCAGCCTCGGTGGGTATCTCCTGGAAGACTCCAGGGCCGGTGACCTGGGTTTGTACCTGCCCGGTCAACGCCAATATGGGAGCCCTGTCGACTTTCGCATCCCACAACCCAGTCAACAGATTCGTGGCTCCGGGACCGGCGATGGCAAAGCAGGCCGCGGGACTGCCGGTGAGCTTGCCGTACGCAGAGGCTGCAAATGCACCAGCTCCTTCGTGACGTATCCCGAAGTAGCGCAGCCGACCATCCTCTTCGGCGCGTCGCATGGCATCGGCAAGCCCCAAGTTGGAGTGACCGACCATTCCGAATACGACGTTGACGCCCCAGTCGGTCATTACGTCGACCATCTGATCCATGAGCGTGGCAGTCTCATCGGGGCTCGGCAGGCGCACGTAGAGCCCGTCTTCCCTCATCTCGGACGGATAGGCAGTGGCGACATCGGCATAGCCGCCGGGGGGTTCGCCGGTGATCGGGTCGTATTCGTACCCGTGCCAAGGGCAAATCAGGCATCCATCTTCGATCTGGCCTTCGCCGAGTGGGCCGCCTTGGTGGGGACAGTGGTTGTCCAGAACCCCATAACCCTGATCGGTGCGAGTGACGCAGACAGCACGATCCGCGACTACGACTGCGGTAACTTCGCCAACATCTAGATCGACACCCTCGAGGCGATGCCATTGTCCAATAACCTCACTCAAGTGTGCTCCCGGGGTTGCAGATCGTCCAGCATACGGTTGAGGCGCCTGGTTTGGCCTACTTGAAGCCGCGTCGCCCCTTGGCCGGACTCTTGCCTCGACCACGTGCGAGCCACCCGATCAGGAAGCCGAAGATGACCGCCACCACGATCCAAACAGTTATTTGACCTGCGATGAAGAACACCTTGCTACTCCTCTAAAGCCTTGAATTCGATACGACGATTACGCGCCCTGCCTGCGCTGGTGTCATTTGAAGCGACAGGCACATCTTCACCGTAGCCTTCGACAACAAAGCGTTCGGGGTCTTGGCCATTTGCGACCAGGTAGTCAAAGGCACGCTCGGCACGGCGCTCGCTCAGATCCAAGTTCTCGATTGGATCGCCCTGGCTGTCCGTATGTCCACCTATCTCGATTGGAACAAACGGGAATTTCTCCAACGCTTCGAGGATTTCGTCGAGCAGCGCGGCACCCACCTGGGTCAGGACGTCGCTGTTGAGCTCGAACTCGACAACCTTGCCTTCGATGAGGTCGTCCAGATTCTCCTGGAGAGCGACAACCTCCTCCGGAGTGAAGTCTGGAGGAGCGGGGATAGAGAGACCGCTGGTGAACGCAAAAGTGGTCTCGGCGATAACCTCATCGATCTGATCGCGAGCGTCGCGCCGTTCCTGACGGGTTTCATACTCGCCCGTCATCTGCACCAAACGTGCCGCCGCATTCACAAACAGCTCGCCTTCGCCAAGCGTTTCGCCACCAATTGTTATCAGGGTGAGGACCTTGGAGAGCCAGTCGCGCTCGCTGGGAGCCCCGTCTTTGAGGAGCAGCCCTTCGGCATCTACGCCAGCGGGGAAGAGGGTCTCGAGCTTGCTGATGATGGCGCCTCGGCTGGCGTCGTCAGATACCTCGCCTGCGATTGTGACGCTCCGATTGGCCCACTTGATCGTGATCGGCGCGGCGATCACGTCGGGGACGTCGATATCAATGGCGAGGAGAGGTTGGAGGTCGGCGTTTATCTCGCCAACACCCTCGATGCGTTTCAGGATTGCAGGGATCGCCTCAACCAGCTCTTCTCGGCCTACGGTGCCACGGAGGTTGAGATCCTGCCCACTGGCTTCAACGGAGATGTCGGTCCTGTTGACGACGGTTGGGTCTTCCTCGGCGGCCACAGCAACCTGTGCCGCGATGGCCTGCTCGGCCTGCGCCTCCAAATGGCCCTCGATGGCGCTGACCCCGAAAAATATGGCAAAGGCAACAAGGATGAGAGTGCCGAGGACCGTCGTCATCACGAACATTCCCAGCTCAACTAGCTGAGTCTCGCTACTCCTGCCGGGCAACGGCGGCGGGGCGGATGGTGCACCGCCTATCTGCTGCAGGCGGTTTGAAACTTTCTTACGGGCCATGGGTATCTATTCGCGGGAAGTAGCGGTCCGTTTGTCGGACCTACCGGGGTGGCATGGTAACTGAAATCGTGCAATCTGCTACCGATTTGCTGGCCGTGGACCGGCGATTCTGGTCTCGACCCCTCCGTCTAGGCGATCGCAGCGCCGCGGTCGGCGGCATGATTCGGTACATCCCCGCTATCGAGTACGACCTTGATCACCTCATGACGTTCGGCGCCTGCTGTGAGCATCTCCGCAACCGAGTCCTGGAGGAGCCGCAGGGCCCCGGCCAGCCGGTCGTGCTGTTGCTCGGCAGAGGCGACAATTCCGGCAGCCTCAGCCTCGGCAGCAGCAAGCATTCGCTCCGCCTCGGCCTTGATCCGTATCACCGCATCTTCACCGTCGGCGGCGGCTCGCGATCGAATCAGAACCGATTCCCCTTCGGCGTCGGCCAACATTGCGGAAGCTTGGTCGAGCATGAGACTCGCCTGAGCCCGCAGCGCCTCGGCCTCCTTGCCCACGACATTTCCGGCAGCGTCGCTTTCGGCCGTGGCGAGGATTTCCGTCGCCCGCTGCTCGGCGTCGGCAAGCATCAGCTGTTTCTTCTCGACCGCGTCAAGGAAGGCGTGCTCAGCACTCGATGAGGTGCGTTTGCTGTTGGCGAGCTCGGATTCGAGGGCCTTCAGCTTGGCATGAAGTGCGGAATTGCGATCCTCAACCTCGCGTATTCCGATTACGGCCGTGTCGAGAAGGTCGTCGACCTCGTCTCGGTCGTATCCGCGCACCGCAAGGGTGAACTGCGCTCCTTCCAATTCTGTCCAAAGTTTCACAGCCGCCTCCAGGTCTACGAGCAGCCACCTACCTCTGGCTACTCTTAGTGTATCGACACGCACGTTCGGTGGTCAAGCGATTCCTACGCAGCGTACAAAAGAGCTTTGAGAGCAGCCGTTCTAGCTACATCGGGGTCGGCGGCGGTGGCGGAGCCGGTGGTTCGGGGTCTCCTCCCCCAGTGGTCGGAATCGGGTTGTAACGGTGCGTCCAGGATTCCGTTGTCGAAGTACCGTCCTGCAATCCGATGGTTCTGGTCACCGTGACTGTGCCCCCGTTGGCTGTCGTTGCTGACCCTGTTGTCTTCGTCTTGACCGTTCGTCTGCCGTTGGCACCCACCAGCTGGACGGTGATGCTCGTGCCGGTGTGACTCGTCTCGATCGTCACTGGGTACTCGGTGTCGTTGTGGAAGACCACATCGGGACTGGTCCAGCCCAATGTCGCTTCGCGACCCAGTGGATACCGCGAGAAATAGATCGAGTGGGGGCGGTGGCTGACATCTTCGAGACCGGCAAAGAAGATGGCGTTGTAGAGCGTGGTGGCAAACTGACTGGTACCACCCCCGATGTTCTCCGGATGATCGCAGCAGATCAACTCTCCCCCGATGATCGCCCCCGCGGCAACGTACCCCTTGGCGACGGTCCGTTTACCAACGTGCTCGTTCAGTGACCATGTTTCGCCGGCAGGCACGATTACCCCGTCGACGGTGACGGCGATCAACTGAATGTTGGTCACTCTTGACTCGCAGCAATCGTGATAGGTAGTGAACTCACCAATCACGTGCATCTTTGTCGGCGGGGTGATCAATTCCAGCTGCAGAGCCCTCACGAGAAATACGGCGAGGTTCTTCCTGACAATGACCGAGTGAGGGCAATAAGCCGATTCGCCACAGCCCGAAGTGATGCCGGCGGCG
>JASJHC010000309.1:0-4172 GCA_033791245.1 Acidimicrobiia bacterium
GCTAATTCCGAGATCGACACGATCTCGGCGGCTCTGCTCACCGAGGCTGACCAAGAGGCAGCGAAATCGCTACTGATGGACCTGCAGGTTCTGATCGCCGAACAGGTTCCGTTCGTATTGCTGGCGTACCCCGATGGTGCCTACGTATACAACTCCGAGGTCTATGCGGACTGGGAGTTCATCGCAGGCCAGGGAATCGTGAGCAAGGTTTCGATGCTGCCGGCAGCTGCCCGGCCGTAGAACTACTCAGTGAGTTGTTGGGGAGGGGTCCAACCCTCCCCAACACTCGTTTATTGATGGGATGACAAATGAGAAGGTTAGGGCTACGCAGACTTGACCAGTACCTGGTCGTCTTCGTCGTTGCAGTGAGCCTGAACTTCATGTTGCCCCGGCTCATGCCGGGCAACCCGCTCGCGTTGCTCGCCGGGGTAGATGTCGGATTGATGACACCCGACCAACGCGCCGAGGTCATCGACCAGGTCGGGCTTGACGCCCCCCTCATTTCCCAGTTCTTTGACTACTGGAAAGCGGTATTGACCGGTGACCTTGGCTTCTCTTATCGATCGGGCAAGCCGATTGTTGACATGATTGGAGAGCGTCTCCCGTGGACGCTGCTGATCACCGGAGCATCTCTGGTGATCTCCGCGTTCTTCGGAATCATCATGGGCGCGTTCTCCGCGTGGCGAAGAGGCAAGAAGTCGGACCTGACGCTGTTGACCGGAATGATTGGGCTGCAATCGCTTCCTTCGTTCTGGCTGGGGATGCTGTTGATCTCAGTATTTGCCGTCCAACTCGGGTGGTTCCCCTCGTTCGGAGCGGTGACACCCGCCGCATATCTGCAGGGGTGGGACAACGTGCGCGACATCGCCAAACACGCCGTGCTACCCATCGTCACCCTTACGGTCTTGTCTGTTCCTGGGGTCTACCTCACCATGAGGTACTCGATGCTTGAGGTTCTTGGCGATGACTTCATCCGCACCGCCCGCGCCAAAGGCGCATCGGAGACCCGCATCCTGTTCGGGCATGTCGCCCGTAATGCCATTGCTCCCGTGGTGACCTTCCTCGCCATTCGCTTTGCCTTTGCGTTTGGTGGGTCCGTCATCATCGAGACAGTGTTTTCGTACCCAGGCTTGGGAAGGCTCGTGTTCGAAGCGGTGTCAGGTCGGGACTATCCGGTCATGCAGGCAGCCTTCTTGGTGTTCACCGTTGCGGTGCTCCTGGCCAACCTCTTTGCCGATCTGCTGTATCCGATCCTTGATCCCAGGATGAGAGAGCAATGAGCACCTTCGGGTTGACCCGTGCAGAGAAAAAGGCGAAGCGATCGAGCCTTGCCGACCGGCTGGGATGGGTGGGTGGTGCGATTGTCGTCACCCTTATCGTGATGGCAGTCGGTGCCCCGTGGATTGCACCGTACGACCCGACCGAGCGGGTGGGCGTGCCGTTCTCGGCACCTAGTTCCGAGCATCTGCTTGGTACCAATGACGTCGGACAAGATCTGCTCTCAGAGTTGATATTCGGAGCACGAGTCTCGCTCACCGTCGGGATTGTTGCCGCGATAGTGGCGTTGTTCCTCGGGACGACCGTCGGCGTCCTCGCCGGGTACTACCCGAAGCGACTTGGCAAGGTTCTGATGCGCGGTGTAGACGTGGTCCTAATTCTCCCCTTCCTCCCGCTGCTCATCATTCTTGCGGCGTATCTAGGAAGAAGCCTGATCAACACCATCGTTGTCATCGGCGTGCTCATCTGGGCGGGCCCGGCTCGGGTGATCCGCTCGCAGGTTCTTTCGTTGCGGTCACGGGAGTATGTCCTCGCTTCGCGAACCATGGGTGCTCCTGATCGATGGGCGATCGTTCG
Organism: Acidimicrobiia bacterium; assembly: GCA_033791245.1. Taxonomy (GTDB): domain Bacteria; phylum Actinomycetota; class Acidimicrobiia; order Spongiisociales; family UBA5794; genus JAAETI01. The sequence continues at coordinate 1,855 of JASJHC010000309.1, forward strand.
CCACGTCCTCCCGCGAACGGCGTTGCTGGCCACAGGGACATTCGTGCGTGCCGTGTCGACGGCAATCCTGCTTGAGGCCGCTTTGAGCTTCCTTGGCCTTGGTGATCCCATCCAAAAGAGTTGGGGGTCGATCCTATTCTGGGCGCAGGCGCGCGGTGCCTTTTTGACTCCGGCGTGGAAGTGGTGGGTGCTGCCGCCCGGTCTGATGATCATGGCCGCATCGCTTGGGTTTGCCTTGATAGCATTCGCAATGGAAGAACGAATCAACCCCCGTCTGTGAGGTCTTGATCCAATGAGTCCAACAAGATGCCTGACCCGATGAATCAAGTTGTTCTGGATGGCGGACCGCTCACTAGGGCCGACGTACTCGCCGTCGCCAGACAAGAGGCGTCGGTCGCCCTTGGTGATCACGCACGGCAGCGGATGCTCAGCGCCCGGGCCGTTGTCGAAGCGGCCATCAGAGGCGATGAAGTGGTCTATGGCGTCACGACTGGTTTCGGAGCGCTGGCCAGCACGCACATCGGTCGCGACGAAGTCGACGAATTGCAGCATCGTCTGATCCGTTCTCACGCCGCTGCCGTTGGCGACCCACTGGATGATGTCGTCGTTAGGGCGATGCTCGTATTGCGGGCACGAACGCTGTCCCAGGGCCATTCCGGGGTCCGTCCTGTCGTCGCGGAACGGTTGCTGCAGTTGTTGGAGCACAATGCGCTGCCGGTGGTTCCTCGTCAGGGTTCGGTAGGAGCTAGCGGAGACTTGGCACAATTCGCCCACCTGGCGCTCCCTGTGATCGGAGAGGGGGTTCTCAGGTACCAAGACGAGGTGCGACCTTCGGCGGAAGTCCTGGCTGAGGTTGGGATTGAGCCGCTTCGGCTGCAAGCAAAGGAATGGCTGAGCCTGCTGAACGGCACCGAGGGCATGCTGGCAATCGGCATCATCGCTCTCGACATGGCAGAGACCCTGGTGGAGGCCGCCGACGCAGCCTGTGCGCTCAGCGTCGAAGCGTTGCTCGGCTCGGTGGTTCCCTTCCAGGCCCGAATTCACGAACTGCGACCTCACCCTGGACAAAAGCAATCTGCGGCTCGCATCGGGGGTTTGCTCGATGGCTCTGCCATCGTCGAGTCTCATGCGGCCGACTTCGATCATGCCGTACAAGATGCCTACAGCTTGCGCTGCGCCCCCCAGGTCCATGGGGCGGTGCGCGATGTCCTTGCTCATGCGGCCAACGTTTTTGAGACCGAGGCTGGGTCTGTTGTCGACAATCCCATTGTGTTTGCCGATGAGGGCGATGTTGTGTCGGCTGGCAATTTCCACGGGCAGCCGCTCGCCTTTGCTCTCGACTTTCTTGCGATAGCGGTGGCCGAGCTTGGCTCGATATCGGAACGTCGCACCGATCGGCTTCTCGATCCAACGCGCTCAGCTGGCCTGACTCCGTTTCTGGCAAGTCGCCCTGGCGTTGACTCCGGCTACATGCTGGCGCAATACACGGCGGCGGCCATTGTCGCGGAGAACCGGGTACTGGCCCACCCGGCATCGGTCGATTCGATACCCACGTCGGGACTGCAAGAGGACCACGTCTCGATGGGCTTCGGTGCGGCCACCAAGCTGTTGCGGGTGCTCGACGGAGTCGAGAAGGTTCTTGCCGTCGAATTCATGTGCGCTGCCCAAGGGGTCGATCAGAGGGCGCCGCTTCGGTCCGCCCCAGGTACTGCAGCTTTGCATGCGGTGATCCGCACGGCTGTTCCGAGCCTCGAGCACGACCGACCTATCGGTGGAGATATCGAGGCGATCGCGGCGCTGATCGGGGGCGGTGCTCTCCAGCAACCTTGAAACACTACATAGATAGGACGCGCCGGCCGGCGCCGACGCAAGGGAGTAGAAACAATGACCTCAGCTGAGATCAGCCCTGTTGGGCTGGAAGCGATCGGCGAATGCCGGGTATTGCGCAGCGTGGCCGCCCAGCCCGGTATCGATACGGTCGAGGGGACGCTGGTGCCTTTGTTGTCGGGATCGAAGATCAGATCGCACACGATCGTCATGCACCCTGGCCAGTACTGCTTTGCCCACCCCCATGACACCGAGAGCATCATCTACACGATTTCAGGTCGATGGGTCTTTTGCACCACCGAGGATGGCAAGGAGGTGCGGACGGTCATCAACGAGAATGACCTGTTCCACTTCCCGGGAGGGGTGCCTACCGGCTTCGAAACCCCGTTTGAAGAACCAGCCGTGATCCTAATTATGAAGGCGGGGAGCGAATCATATGACGAGATGATCTCCGGAATGGTCTGGGCGCGGGACGAGCTGAAATCGTGTAG
>JASJHC010000310.1:0-16132 GCA_033791245.1 Acidimicrobiia bacterium
GCCTCCTGGATGACCGCCGAAGAAAAGACATCCTGTCTGCGGACTACAACCGACTGGTGGGCGGAGCACCGATAGCGCGATCGCCTCAGCCGACGCCTCGCCCGGACCCGGAGCTGATGATCGCCTCGTAGTCCTCCACCGTCATGTGGGTTGGGACGAAAGCGGTGCCACTGCGCTCCAACTGTCGGGAGAAGGCCCTCATGTGGTTGTGAGAGCCAGCCAACAGACTGCCGAATACCGATTCGATATCTTCATTGTCGGTGGCGGCGATAGCGGCTCCCAGGTCGGCAATATCAAGATCCTCGATAGCTGCGCCTACAAGAAACGCATCAACGAGAGACGCAGACCCTTGCTCGATGAGACTGTCATATAGATCCTGCAGCCCGGGATCAGCGAACACACCGACGTCGTTTGACCCAACCGGGTCGTCAAGTCCATATCGGTCGAGCAACGACAAGATCGCCGTCATGTGTTTCTGCTCGGAGTCGGCGATGTTGGTGAACACTTTCGCTCCCCACAGGTCCGCCATCGCCAGGTATACGTCCCTGGCCAACTTCTCCTCTTCTCGCATGTACAGCAGATCCGCGGTCTCCTGGTCGCTGAGACTTGAGATCGGGAGTGCATCAAGATTGGTTTCATGCTGATCGTTCGCAGGCGAGCTGGCCACAGCCGCATCTTGCGGGGCAGCAGCGACAGCTTGGCTTTCCTCAACGGCCGCCGGCACTAGCTCAGTCGAAGACGTGGAGCCGTCCGCGCTGCAACCAGCAAGCGTCGCAGCCAGAACGACCGCAACCCCAGTACTTGCCCAAACTCTGTTTCTTGGATACGACATTGATGTACTCCTTAGCTTTGGTGTCAAGCACAGCACCTTGGTGTGAAGCCTCCCCCGATGTGTTCGTGAAGCTTGTGTGAACCTGTGGTCGACGGTGGACCAGGGTTGGATCAATCGCGGAGCGGCCCGCACCCGGTAGCCTTCCGCCTTATGACCAAACTCACCGCATCGCTGGCTGTACTTGTTGTCCTGCTCATCGCTGGCTGCGACACCGAGTCCGCCGCGACAACGACAACCACATCCGCCGCGGTAACTTCGCTGCCCCCGGTGACCACAACGTCGACAACCACGACGGCCACCACAACCACGACCACTCTCCCCCCAACCTATGACCTCGCCGTCGCGGTCGTAGGCCCGGACGGTGTCGGACTCCCAGATGCGACAGTTAGCGTCGGTGAAGAGCAGGCAACGTCGGGAAGCGACGGGACGGTCGAATTCACCGGGATCGACCCCGCCCCCATCGAGGTCAGCAGGTTTGGGTGGATGCCCACCTCCGTCGATTGGACAGGCAACGAGGACACTGTGCGAGTCACCGTCGAACCTCGAATCGTCCGTGGGCTTCGCGTAAGCAGCTACGTCGCTGCTGAGCCAGAGCAATTTGCCGGGCTCCTCGAGCTAGCCGCCGCATCGACTGTCAACACCCTGGTCTTCGACACAAAGGATGAGTCCAGCTGGGTGCTGTACGAATCGAGCTCCCAGTTCGCTGCTGACATTGGCACGGTCAACCCCATGTATGACCCCACAGAGCTGATCGCCATGGCCAAGGATCAAGGTCTGTACACGATCACCCGGATCGTCACGTTCGAAGACGACCGCTGGGTGAAGGCCCGCCCCGAGCACAAGCTGGCCGGCCGCTGGATCGACCCCACAATTGTGGAAGGCTGGGAGTACCCGCTGCAATTGGCCGTTGAGGCATGCGAGATTGGATTCGACGAAATCCAGTTTGACTACGTGCGGTTTCCTGCCGGAAGGACCGCTACGTTCGCTCAGGCAAAAAAGCCCCTCAGCGAAGAAGAACGTGTCGCCGCCATTAGTGCGTTCCTCACAGAAGCCAGGTCCCGACTCCACCCAATTGGCTGTGCGTTGTCGGCTGACATCTTCGCCATAGTCCTCTCCTCCCCCAACGACCAGGGCATCGGCCAACGACCGGAAGACGTATCCGCCATCGTCGACGCGGTCAGCCCAATGATCTACCCCAGCCACTACTCCGATGGTTGGCTGGGGTTCCCTTCACCAAACGATCATCCCGGACCAGTCGTTGCGAACGCACTCGACGACGGCATCCCGCGCATGGGTGTTGGCACCGCAATGCGTCCCTGGCTGCAAGCCTTCTACTACAACGGAAGCCAGGTTCTTGCTGAGATCAACGAAGCAGAAAAACGCGGCGTAGGTTGGATCCTGTGGAACGCAGGGGGTAACTACGGCGAGTCGTGGCTACCACCAGCGGAGGAATGATGCCTATTCGTTTTGATGCAAGAGGAATGATCGTGTCGGACACGGCCACCACCCTGCCCCAGACCCAGACGAGAACCCACGCAGTGCGTTCTCATGGAGTTTCGCCCTAGCGAAAGTCCCAAGAAACCCACGAAGTGGGTTTCAGATGATGGTCCATTCGGTTTGCACGACTGCGCCACCATCTCCAGCCAGTTTGCAGGTCAGCCGAACCGATCCGGTTGGGACGTCGTTAAACGTAAACCGACCCAGGCTGTCCGATTGTGCAGTACTTTCGTCTTGCTCGTGATGCAACGTCACCTCGGCCGCTTGCGGAGGCACCAGTTGCCCGACAAGCCGACGCGACGTCTCGGAGACCACCACGAGTTCGATTTCAACACCGGGAGTACGGAAGGTCATCTGCCGACTGGCGTCGGCACTACGGACACCAGCCAGCTCTTCGGCAGCTGAATCGAAAACGAGCGAGGCGAGTTCTGCATCAATGGTCCGCCAGGTAAACGATGCTTTGGCGGCGTCGATGACAGACTCCGGAAGTGGATCATGTGCATCCAGCGCTGCCGCCAGCCGGGCCAGAAGCTGTTGGTCCTTTAGTTCTTCAGTCATCGTCGCTCCAAGAGCCGTCGCAGCCGATCAATGCATCTAGCCCGTGTTGGCCCGATACTGCCAATCGGCATTCCAAGTACTTCTGAAATCGCCTCGTAGTCAAGAGGTGGGTCGGTGCAGAGCAACTCGAGGATCTCTTTGCACTTTGGTGACATCTCTTCGAATGCACCGAGGACCTCTCGTAGCTGTTCGTCGTCGAGAAGCCGTTCATCGAGTGGCGCGGCCGTTTCATCAGCAACCTCGATCGAGAACTCGGTGGGGATGGCTCGCGCCAGACGCCGCGACGCTCGGATCGACTCGTTGCGCGCCGTTGTCGCCAGCCAGGAAGCCAGCCGTTCCGGGTCGCGGATCCGGTCGCAGTGCTCTACGAGTCGCAGCCAAACCGTTTGGCTGACGTCCGCCGCAGTGGCGGCATCGAAGCGAAACCCACGCACTATCGACCACACCAACCGGCCATATCTGTCTACAAGTGTGTTCCAAGCATCTTGACTGCCCGCCCCCGCGGCAACCAGTAGCTCGGCTACGGATGTGTCTGTCATCACGGGGAACGATACCTCCGCCGCCGTCTCTTTTGGTTGTCACTGTTGCCAACACACGCACGGGCTCTCCTTGCTGTTGCCTATAAGAGCCAGCCAGAGCCTCGGTGATACACGGAATTGGTGACGCCGCGACAAGAGCGATATTGCCTATATGATCCAGGGACACGCCATTTGGCGGACGGCAACGGTGAGAGGGTCACAATGGGTGCGCACGAAGGAACTGGCAATCTGATCAAGGGCGGACGCGGGTCAACGATCGGCGGCATTCCGGTTGCGCATAGCGAATCAGGAAGCAACTACTACTTCCAAAAGGGGGTGCTCCTTGTCCCTGAGGAAGCCCTTGATGATCTGCTCAAGGCGCTCGGCAGGCTTGGTGTCGGAAGCAAATCCGCCAAGATCGACCCGGTCGAAGGCACTGGCATGGTCGAGGTCCGGGTCAACACGCGACGGCCGACCGATCGACTGGTCGAGGAGCTTGGAGGCTCGATACCTGTCGAGCCGAGCTACGTCCTTTTCCCCGCAATGCATGTCAAAGGCTTTGCGGCTCGCCGCCCGGTGCCGGCACCAGCCAGCCTGATCCCAAAGGCGGGATTACGCGGTCGTGGCAAGAACGTCAATATTGGTGTGGTCGACCTTGGCTTCTTCGATCCTGCCAAGGCCGGTCACCCCCGCTGGATGAGCAACGGCGTCGTCATCGACAAGACAATGGATCTTCCCGATCCAGGCATCGTTCACTACCCATACGTGGGCCACGGCAATGCGATTGTTGGCATCCTCAAACAGCTGGCATCGGCAGCCACGGTCTACACGAGCACGATTGAGTCGCAGCCAAGCGACGCACCCGGGGGGACAACTGACCGCCGCCTCGCCGCGGCCATCGAGCGCCTCCTCTGCGAGCAACGTATCCACATCTTGGTGGTTCCGTTTGGTGGTTCAACCCGCCATGGCACGATGCCAATAACTGAGCGGGTGCTCGAACCCCACCTGGGATCAACGCTCGTGGTTGCCTCGGCCGGCAACGACGGGTTGGATCCGACCATGTATCCGGCCACCGATCCCGACATCGTTGGCACGGGTGCGTGGAAACGCCGTGCCGCCGACCTCGGCTGGCTTGCCAAGACCTGCAGCACCGTCGCTTCGCCTGCCAGCGCCATCGGCTCATTGAGCCTGGCCGACTGGTCGAACAAGGGCATTTCGGTGCAGCTGGGCGCAGCCGGAGTCGCGGTCCCCGCTCCTTTCGTCAGCGAGACGTTGAAGATCATGTCCGGAACGCAGGACAAACCGGCCGGAGTCCGCTCCGCTCATTTCAGCGGTTGGGCTCTGTTTACCGGCACATCGTTTGCGGCGGCGGTCGCCGCCGGATGCATTGCCGGCGAGGTCGGCGGCTCCTGCTGCCCGACACCTGAAGCGCTAGGTGCTGCTGCTCTGAAATGACCCAGAGTCTGCGTGAGGAAGCAAACCAGGCTCTGGAGATCGCCAGAGAGGATCCCAACACGGCGTTGCAGCACGCGGTCATCGTGCTCGATAGCGCTGACGATGAAGAAGCCATCGCTACAGCTCACTTCGCTTGCGGCCTTGCTTATCGGACGCTGAGCGATGTTCCCGAGTCGACACGGCACCTGGAATCTGCCGAGCATCACGCCAGACCGTGGAAGGAGTTGCATGGGCGTGTCTTGCGATCGCTCGCCTTCAACTATGCGCAATCAGGACAGAACCGTCGCGCCGATAGGACGATCGAACAATCGATCTCGCTGCTCACCGGCCAAGAGCAAGACCTGAGCCGAGTTCAGCAGGCCTTCATGCTGCTGATGAGAGGAGACCTCCAGGAGGCTCTCCCCATCCTCGACCAGGCCATCGATGCCTTTGCCGCGAGCTCGGATGACGATTATCTCGAGTTGACCCTGGCCAATCGCGCCCTCATCCATATGGAATCCGGCGATGCCGACCTGGCGTTGCGTGACCTGCGCCGCGCCTACAAGATTGCGGTTCGTCTCGAGCACCAGGTGTCTGCAGCGGATATCGCCCTGCACACCAGCCAAGTCCTTGGCTGGCTAGACGACATCCCGGGGGCAATGAAATGGCACGCGAGATCGATGTCAGTGCGGGCAGCATCAGGTATAGAAAGCCCTGTCGCCGAGGCCGAGCACGCATACGTCCTGATCCAAGCTCGGCTCATGCGTGAGGCTGAGGAACTCCTGGTTTCATGGGTTCCACGACTCGTTAGTGCCGGCGACCACGCCGTCGTTACCCAGGCTCACCTGCAATTGGCCGAGGTTCTGCTGGCACGGGGAGCGCACGACGAGGCGGCCGCCCAGGTGGCGCTAGCGGAGCAGATAACTCCTTCTGACGGCCGCTACCGCTTCGACGTCGCGGCAGCCAGTCACAATGTTCAAATCGCTGGCTTGGAATTCACCCCGGCTTTGCTCGAATCGATGATGGCAACCGCCTTCGAGATGGCGGCAAACGGGGAGCGACACGCAGCTGCACTCGAGCGATTCCGTGCTGTTGACGTTGCCCTAGCCCTCGACGATCTGGTTGCGGCCGTAGACCTGTGCGAGGATGCTCCGCGCATCGTTCGCTCCGGGCCGCTGTGGTTGCAGATCCAGGCCTGGACCGCGCTTGCCAAGGTCCGTCTGGCCTCTGACAACCCGCGCGGCGCTAGCGCCGCAGTCCGGGCCGGTATCCGACGACTCGATGAGTACCGCGGCGGAATCGGAGCCGCCGATCTACGTGTCCATGCAACAGACTTAGGAGCTCGGCTGGCCGGCATCGGTGTCGAACTCGCTCTCGCTTCTGGATCAGCGCGACGTGTATTCGAGTGGTCAGAACAACTACGGACCACCTCACTAGCTGTCAGACCCGCGGCAACACCCGACCCAGATTTCGACGCCGCGCTTACACAGCTCCGCCAAGTCACTGCTCGGCTGCGCGGAGCCAGCAATGACCAACTCGCCGGGCTTAGACGAGAACAAGCCCAGCACGAGCGAAAAGTAAGGCAACTGGCACGCCAGATGCGGGCATCGCGCCAATCGTTTTCGGCGGGACGACTGTCCGATGTCCAAGACCAGCTTGGTCACCGACTGCTGGTTGAGTTTGTCGAATCGGCAGACCGCATCGGAGCGGTCGTCGTCAGTGATAGGTCGGTGCGGTTGGTGGATCTCGGAACCTCACCGCATCCCGAAGCAATCCTCGATCATCTCCGTTTTGCCGCGGAGCGAATCGCTCGACCTTCCACCAGCCCGTCGTCGCGTGCGGCGGCGCTGCAATCCGTAGCGGAGTTGGTCACCGAAATTCGATCGAATCTGATCGATCCATTGCACCTTGACGCAGAACGGATCGTCGTCATACCAAGCACATTGCTGCACGGTGTCCCGTGGGGACTCGTTCTTGCGGCGCCGGTGGAAGTCGCACCATCGGCAACTGTGTGGTTGTTGTCTCGCACCGACCGGAAACCCGCGGACGCAACGGTCGTCATCAAAGGACCAGGCCTGGTCCATGCATCCGCCGAGGTCGACGAGATCAGCGCAGTTTCAGGAGGAACAGTCACCACAACTGTTGCCGAGACTCTGACCCAGTTGCAGGGAGCCAAGCTTGCCCACTTCGCTTGCCATGCCCGTCCCCGACTCGACAGCCCAATGTTCAGCAGTCTTGTTCTTGAAGAGGGCGAACTCACGCTCTACGACATCGAACGACTCGATCAACCACCGGACACTGTCGTGCTCGCCGCCTGCGATGGCGGCAGCGCCGTTATGGCATCCGGAGACGAGATCCTCGGCCTAGCAAACGCATTCCTCAGCATCGGGACAAGAACGGTGGTTGCTCCCCTGTTCACCGTCTCCGACGCAGCAACGGCGACTGTGATGAAGTCGCTGCACCACTCGCTGGCTGCAGGCATTGATCCCGCCACCGCACTACACCAGGCGCGACAGACCAACGACCCATTGCTCGCGTTCACCGCCGGCTCCTTCGCCTGCTTTGGCTCGTAGCGGTAGTCAAAAAGGAATGTGTATCAAGACAGCGACTGCCCCCTCTTGTATGTCAGCGAAGCATGCTGTGGCAAATGAGCGGCCGCAGCCGGCTTGGGTGGTGTGTTGGTGGGAAACACAAGGCCGCCTGAGCCAATGGGGGGAACGGGCAGAGGGCATAGCCCTCTGTTCGTTCGCGTCCGGATACGTCTGTGGGCCTTGGCGGGGTGTGCAACAATCGACTCATGGTTAAGGCACTGGTGTTCGATGTAAACGAAACCATGCTCGATCTGGCCGATCTCGACCAGCATTTCGAGCGGGTCTTTGGCAACGTCACGGTGCGCAGGGAATGGTTCTCCCTGGTCCTCCGCAACGCCCTCACTTTGACCACCATCGGCGCCTACGAAGACTTCGCCATGGTGGCCGGAGCTTCCCTGGACATGATGGCCGCCGTCCACAATGTGACCCTCACCGAGGACGACCGCACCTCCATTGCAACCCAGATGACTGAATTGCGTCCGCACGGCGACGTCGCCGAGAGTCTCACCATGCTGCGCAGAGCCGGTCCCGTTCTTGTGGCCTTAACGAATTCACCACCTGAGGTTGCCAACAAGCAACTCGATAACGCAGGCCTCGCTACCTTCTTCGACCACATTCTTTCGGTTCATGCGGTGGGCCAGTTCAAGCCGCACCCGGCGGTCTATGGATATGCGAGCACATCCATTGGCATCAGCCTCGACGAGATGATGATGGTGGCGGCACACGACTGGGATATCGCCGGGGCGATGGCTGCCGGCATGCAGGGTGCCTATGTGCTCCGCCCAGGAATGGCCCGCAACCCACTGTTCCCAGAGCCAACCATTGTCGCCGAGTCGATGACCGAGATTGCGGCCAATGTCATCGCTGGCTCGTTCTAGCTCAGGGAGACAAGCCCGCGACGCATTACATCGGTAACGCCATGGCCAACAAGAACCACAGGAGTGACTCCTCCCTTTTCCAGGGCCGCAGTCGCAACGGTGGCGCGATGCCCGGTTCCACAGATCAGCCAGGCCGGCCGGGAGTCGTCTAGCCGCCCAACATCATCGAACAGGTCGGGCGTGTAGGCGTGAATGGAACCCTCAATGTGGCCTTCATCCCACTCGCTGGGCTGGCGTACATCGACGAGCTGCTCGACTTGCCCGGTCTGGGCCCGTTTCATGAACTCACTGAGGCGCACCGACTCGTAGGACACCAGCTCGGTGTCATCGCCAAGGTCGAAAAGGACTCCACGCACCCGATCAAACCCAATTCGGGAGAACTGGCGGCGTACCTCGTCGATGTCCTGACCTCGTTCGGCAACAATGACTACTTCGGCGTTGAATGGCAGCACCCAACCCGCCCAAACCCCGACCTGGTCGCCAAAGGGTATGCCAATGGCGCCGGCCAAATGCCCGCCGGCGAACTGAGGCGCAGGTCGAATGTCAACGACCGCAGACTCTCCAATGTCGGCCACTGCCAGCTCGACCAGATCGTGATTCGGTCCCGGTTGCGGACCCGCCAGATTGGTGGGCCCCATGTGTGCGTAATACGCGGGATATGGCTGCAACCCTGACAGCTGGCCGGCGATGAAGGACTCGAGGTCGGGATACTGAAGCACTGGATTGCTCGTCTTCTCGGCGCCGATCGTCGATGTCGCCGAGCTTGCTGCCGTTGCGGTGCAGAACGATCCGGAGCCATGCGTTGGGTACAAGCCAACCTCATCGGGGAGCTCAGCGAGACGGTTCACCGAAATGTACTGAAGATGGGCAAGCGTGCGAGCACGGTCCATTCCCAGGAGATCAGGACGGCCCGCCGAGCCAACCAAAAGACTGCCACCGCTGAACAAAGCGAAAGGCTCGCCCTCGATCTCGACCAAGTAGCTGAGGTGCTCGGGCGTGTGTCCGGGAGTATGGATGGGTCGCAGAATCCACGTTCCCCTGCCAACTGCCTCGTTGTGAAATGCCGGCAGATGGTCGAAGGGGACAGCTGCCGATGCCGGTATCACCAGCTCAGCACCCGTATGAGCCGCTAGCTCACGCCCGCCCGACACATAGTCGTTGTGGATGTGGGTCTCTAGGACGTAGCGAAGTTCGACCTTGCTGTACTCGAGGACATCGAGGAACCGATCGATATCGCGTTGGGGGTCAACGATGATTGCCTGTCCATCATGGATGGCGACATAGGTGTTGTCGCCGAGCCCCGAAGTGCGGATGGTGGTGATATCCATAGTTAGGACAGTTCGATTGGGCCGTACGGGGAGTCGAGGATGGCGACCAGTTTCGGGACGTCCGCTACCCGCAACTCCAATTGGACACCAACCGCGTCCAGCATCGGCTGGATCGACTCAGGAGCCGGGTGATAGCCCCGAAGCTGCAACAACTCGACGCCCCCTGGCGATGTCGCGGCCGGGTGAGGACACCCTTCGTCCCACTCGATGAGATTGGGGACGAGCCCGTCGCCAGCTCCGGTGGGCCAGGTCAACCGCCACGACAGCTTGCTGCCGTCCGGCAGCTCGCGAAAGACGTTGTGCACATCCCCAGGGTTGTATCCGGCTCCGTGAGCGTGGGCGGCCACCCGCTCCAAATGCTCAACCCGAGCCGTCCATGTCACCAACCGCGGTGTAACTATGTTCTCGACCCCGTACCAATAGCCGTTCGTAGGGCGATGTTGGCCTTCATCGGGTCCGATGATCTCAAGGTACATCGTCGGTCCCAGAGACAGGAGAGCATTCCGGGTTCCAAAGCCGAGGTGTCTACCACCGTGGGCAGCTTCCACACCGAGACGCCTCGTTACATCGGCAACCGTCTCGTCGACATCGTTCGTTGCATACACCAGATGATCTATCACAAGCCCAAGAATACCCGAGAACGCCCTTCGGCGTTCCTTACGAGTTCGGCTACGCCGAACTCGGGGTCAGAACTCGGGGACTGCATGGAGTTCGCAAGGCGAAGGAACCCACTACGTGGGTTCCCACTTAGCCGCAGGAAGAACCCCAGGCTTCGGCAAGAGACATATGGCCAAGCTCTGTGGTGAGAGCATCGCGGGCTTGCTGCCAGGCACCGTGCAGCGCGCATAGCTCGTTTTGCGGACAGATATTGCCATTGAGGACACACGTATTGTCAAACGTTGGTCCTTCCATGGCTTCGATCAACTGGAGCACCGATATCTCTTCGAGGGGTATCAGCAACTCGTAACCACCATGGGGGCCCGGGGTGGAGCGCACCCACCGTGCTTTCACCAGAGGATTGAGGATCTGGGGCAAGTACTGTCGGGTCGTCCCCAACGCTTCAGCAAGAACGGGTCCAGCGACCCGCGATTCTTTGACGCACAGCTCTTCCATTGCGCGCAGGGCCAAATCTGTCCGTTTGTTGAGATCTAATCGCATACCCACAATTTACCTCAATTCCTAAGTCCAAAGGTCATCAATAAGAGGGCCAAACGTCGCCAAGCACCGGGCCACTCGGTAGTCTCAGCGTCATCACCGCAACGGAGCCACCAGAATGATCATCGACGGATTCACCCATCAGCTACCAGACAGCGATCCTGACGAAACCAATGAATGGTTGGAATCGCTGGATACGGTCATCAGCGCCGAAGGTCCCCTGCGGGCCCGATTCCTCATGGCCAAGCTGATCGAGCGGGCGCGAGCGCAGAACGTCGGAGTGCCGGCCTCGGTCAGCACCCCCTACATCAATACGATCCCGACGGAACACGAAGCTTGGTTCCCTGGCGACGAAGACATCGAGCGACGCATCCGCCGCTTTATCCGATGGAACGCCGCGGTGATGGTCATCAAGGCCAACATTGAGGCTGAGGGAATCGGTGGGCACCTGTCCACTTTTGCTTCTTCGGCGGTGCTGTACGAAGTCGGCTTCAATCACTTCTTCCGGGGCAAGAGTGATGGCACCCCTGGCGATCATGTCTACTTCCAAGGCCATGCCGCCCCAGGTATCTATGCAAGAGCGTTTCTCGAGCGTCGTCTTGAAGAAGAAGATCTCGACAACTTCCGCCGCGAAATCGGTGGCGGACTCTCTTCATATCCGCATCCACGCCTGATGCCCGACTTCTGGGAATTCCCAACCGTGTCGATGGGGCTCGGTCCTATCAATTCGATCTACCAGGCCCGCTTCAACAAGTACCTGGCAAACCGAAAGATCGATAAGACCGACCAATCCCGCGTCTGGTCCTTCCTCGGTGACGGCGAGACTGACGAGCCGGAAACGCTCGGCTCTATCTCGCTGGCGGGTCGGGAGAAGCTGGACAATCTCACGTGGGTCGTCAACGCCAATCTGCAACGCCTTGATGGTCCGGTTCGTGGCAACGGCAAGATCATTCAAGAACTGGAAGCCATATTCCGCGGCGCCGGTTGGAATGTCATCAAGGTTATCTGGGGCAGCAGCTGGGACCCATTGCTGGCTGAGGACCATGATCGGGTGCTCGTCGAAAAGATGAACTCGACGGTCGATGGCGAATATCAGCGCTACAAAGCTGAGGACGGCGCCTTTGTCAGAGAGCATTTCTTCGGCCCAGACCCCCGTCTTCGTCAGATGGTCGAGCACATGAGCGATGACGAGATCTGGCTACTGCGGCGCGGTGGACTCGACTACAAGAAGGTCTATGCCGCGTATAAGGCCGCTACCGAGCTCAAGGGCGCGCCAACTGTCATCTTGGCTAAGACCATCAAGGGGTGGACGCTGGGTCCCGATGTCGAAGGTCGCAACGCGACCCACTCGATCAAGAAGCTGTCCAACCAGCAGCTCCTGACTCTGCGCAGTCGGCTCCATCTGGAGAACGACATTCCAGAAGAGGCATTGGCCGGAGATGCCGAGCCGCCCTATTTCCGACCCGACGAGGACTCACCCGAGTACAAGTATCTGATGCAACGCCGCACTGCCCTCAATGGGCTCATGCCGCGCCGCGTCGTCAACATCCGCAAGCCACTCGAACTCCCCGATGAAGCGGTCTACGGCGAGTTCGATGCTGGTTCCGGCAAATCGGAAGTGTCTACAACCGGCGCTTTCGTCCGTCTGCTTCGTTCCATGGCTCGTGATGAAAAGTTTGGTCATCGTGTTGTACCGATCATCCCCGACGAAGGCCGCACGTTCGGAATGGATGCGCTCTTCAAGGAACTGAAGATCTATGCATCGCAGGGACAGCTCTACGAACCCGTGGATCACAACATGCTCCTGTCGTACGTAGAAGACACCGACGGCCAGATCCTCGAGGAAGGCATCACAGAGGCAGGCAGCATGGCTAGCTGGATCGCCGCAGCCACATCGTATGCAACGCGCGGCGTCCCCATGGTGCCCTTCTTCACCTTCTATTCGATGTTTGGATTCCAGCGTGTTGGCGACTCGATCTGGTCCGCAGCGGACTCACGAGCACGAGGATTCCTCATGGGAGGGACCGCAGGCCGCACGACGCTGCTTGGAGAAGGCCTCCAGCACCAGGACGGCCACAGCCTTGTGCTGGCCTCGACCGTTCCCGTGTGCCAAGCGTATGACCCTGCCTTCGCCTATGAAGTCGCCGCCATCATTCGCGATGGCCTACGTCGCATGTACGTCGACGGCGAAGACATCTTCTACTACCTCACCATCTACAACGAGAACTATCTCCAGCCACCAAAGCCGGCCGATGTCGACGAGGGCATCATCCGTGGCCTCTATCGCTTCGCCGACCGGCCAGACGGGGGCTCACACAACGCAACGATCTTGTTCTCAGGTCCGGCCCAAGCCGCAGCTCGCCAGGCACAACAAGAGCTCATCGAGCACTACGACGTGGCCGCAGACCTTTGGAGCGCAACTAGCTACAAGAAACTGCGTGAAGAAGCCGTCGACGTCGAACGTTGGAACAGACTGCACCCATCACAAGACCCACGCACTCCCTTTGTCACCAACGCATTGAGCAGCGGCGGCGGACCGGTTGTCGCAGTTTCCGACTACATGAAGATCGTGGCCGACCAAGTCGGCCGGTGGATCCCGCGTCGATTTGTGACGTTGGGCACCGACGGTTTTGGGCGGTCGGATACTCGAGAGGCGCTCCGTAGATTCTTTGAGGTTGATGCCGGGCACGTCGTGGTCGCCACGTTGTCGGGCCTTGCCGCCGACGGGGTCATTGAAGCGAGCGTGGTCGACGATGCCATCGTGCGATACGGCATCGATCCCGATGTCGGTAACCCGCTTGATCGCTGAAGGAACGGGAACGGCTCCGAGAACGCCTCCGGCGTTCTTTGCGAGTCCTGCTTCGCAGGACTCGAGGCGATGTAGAACCCTGGCGGGCTCGAACCGCTAGGTTCGCGGCATGGGAAGTCTGTTTGAATTCGCCGATGTACACGTTGTGGTCGACGGTGCCGAGATCCTGGCTGGCGTCACCACGACGATCCCCGACCACCAGCTGACGGTCGTCGCTGGTGCCTCCGGATCTGGGAAGACAAGCCTGCTTCGACTGTGCAATCGCCTCGACGTTCCGACATCGGGCACAGCCAGTTTTGCGGGACAGGATCTCCTGTCTATCGATCCGCAACAGCTACGGCGTCGCGTTGGCATGGTGTTTCAGCGTCCTGTGTTGTTTGGTGGGACCGTTCGCGACAACCTGCTGACGGCCGACCCGGAAGCAAACGGGCCGAAAGTGCTCAGCGCCCTCGCCAACGCCGAGCTTGGACCGGGGTTCCTGGATCGAATCGGAGATGATCTTTCCGGAGGCGAGGCGCAACGCGTCTGCCTCGCCCGCACCTTGATGTGTGACCCAACAGTGCTGCTTATGGATGAGCCGACTGCCTCGCTACACGAGGCCGCGGCCAAAGCCCTCGAAACGACCGTCAAGAAACTCAGCAGCGAAGGCGGCGTAAGCGTCGTGTGGGTCACCCACAACCTCGACCAAATCGAGAGACTCGCAGAATACCTAATAGTCCTCGAGGACGGGAAGGTCCGCTATAGCGGGGTGACCGAGACTGCAGCGGCTCGCGACGCTCTCGCTTCCCTATCCAGCGGAGATGAGACGTGATGCTCGAAGGTGATGTCAATGCGATCGGTCTGGCTACTTCCCTAATCCTCGTTGCGATCGCTCTGGCTGTATCAATGGGACAACAGCTGCGCTTGGAGAAAGACCTCATCTGGGCGACAGCACGGGCGTTTGTGCAACTGATCGTGATGGGATTCGTCCTCGCCTGGCTACTCGAACCGGGACGAAGCACCGTGTTTTCTTGGACGTGGGTCGCCGGCATGGTCGTCTTTGCCGCATGGACTGTCCGCAACCGGGCGCCGGAGGTACCCGGGCTGTTTCCGATGGCGGTCGCCGCACTCGCCGCGGCAACTCTGGCAACGATGGGCGTCATATTCGGCCTCGGCATCTTCCCTATGGAGGCCAGAGCAATCGTACCGCTGGGCGGGATGATGATCGGCAACTCCCTGAGCGGAACCGTTCTTGCCGCACGCCGAGTCACCGACGAACTCACAGAAAAGAGAGCCGAGGTCGAGGCTCGTCTCGCCCTCGGGCACTCGTCACGGCAGGCAGGAAGGCCTTACGTTCGAGCCGCAATGCGGACGGCTCTCACCCCACAGATCGAATCCACCAAGGCGGTGGGCCTTGTCTTTTTGCCGGGGGCGATGACGGGTCTCATCCTCGCTGGCGTCGATCCCGTTGATGCGGTATTGGTGCAAGCGGTCATCATGTATCTGATCCTCGGTGCCGTTGCCACGACGTCCGTTGTCGTAGGGCTTGGCTCGATCAGGCAACTGTTCACAGCCGATCACCGGCTGCGCCGTCTCTCCCGGCGGGCCGACTAAACCGTCACCGCGGCACCGACCGATCTGCTGTAATCGCTAACAGAGCGGGCCGTCGCTCATCTACCAGCGACAGGAGCATCATGAGGCTTGGCGTCAGCATCTTCCCTACCGACAAGACAATCGATCCCGGTTCACTGGCCAAGGCCGCCGAAGATCTGGGCTTCGAGTCTCTGTGGTTCCCCGAGCACAGCCATATCCCCACCAGCCGAGTGACGCCGTGGGGCGGACGTGCGGATGCGCCGCCACTCCCCGAGATGTACTGGCGCACCCACGACCAGTTCGTGGCGCTGATGGCGGCAGCAGCAACGACCAGCACATTGAAGGTCGGCAGCGGCATCACCCTCGTTGCCCAGCGAGATCCGATCTGGTTGGCGAAACAGGTCGCCACCGTTGACGCTCTCTCTGGTGGACGATTGATCTTCGGCATCGGCTACGGATGGAACAAGGAAGAGCTGGCCCATCACGGCGTCAAGTATTCCGAGCGGCGCGCCCTGCTGCGCGAGAAGGTGCTCATGATGAAGGAATTGTGGACCAACGATGAGGCGTCATACGAGGGCGACATGATCCAGCTCCAGCCAAGCTGGTCGTGGCCAAAGCCCACCCAGCAACCCCACCCACCCATAATCATGGGCGGTGCCGCAGGACCGAAGACCTTTGCTCACATCATGGAGTTCTGCGACGGCTGGATGCCGATCTACGGTGCCTATGAGTTCGTCACCAAACTGGCCGGGATGCGGGAGGCGGCGGAACTGGCCGGCCGTGACCCTGCAACAGTGGAACTCGGCGTTTTCAACGCCCCGCGCGACATAGAGAAGCTAGAGGAGCTCGCAGCTGCCGGGGTCTCTCGTGCCGTCTTCAATCTCCCCCCGGTTGACGCTCCCGTCGTGTTGGAGAAGCTGGAGCAGTACTCCGCATTCCTTGGCAAAATCTAGGGGACGC
>JASJHC010000311.1:0-5523 GCA_033791245.1 Acidimicrobiia bacterium
CTCCGGCAGCAAACGGACTTGGTCGTGAGCTGGATGTTCCGGTGTTCGGCTTTGACCGCGGAGACGAGTTTGAGCCAACCGAGCGGCTTGAGGACGGCTCTCCGATCAGATTCGGCTCTGATCGGCTGATCACGGTGCACACTCCGGGGCACACCGCCGACCACGTTTGTTTCCGGCTCGGCGAATACCTGTTTACCGGGGACCACATCATGGGTGGATCGACCGTGATCATCGAAGACGCCGCAGCCTATATGGAGTCGTTGAAGAAGGTTGCAGCCCTCGATCCAGCGCATCTGTATCCGGGCCACGGGCCGGAATTGCCCGAGGCTCGCGAGGTTATCGCTGGGTACATTGCCCACCGCATCGAACGAGAGCGCCAGGTGCTCACTGCACTGGCCGAAGGTGCAGGCAACATCGGTGAGGTTGTCGAGGTGGTGTATGCCGGGTTGGCCCCGAACCTGCAGATGGCTGCCGTGATGCAGGTGCATACCCAGCTGATGAAGCTCAAGAACGAGGGACGAGTATCTTTGGGGTGGGGCGGCGCACACGGCGCAACAGCGGTTGAACTTGTGGAGATACCGTAAAGATGGGTCGACAATCAGACGCAGCAGAGAAATGGCAACGGGGGATCATCGCCGCCATCGTGTTTTCTCTTGCGGTGGTCCCTGCTCTGGCCGCCAGCGCCCAATCGCAACTCAGCGCCGATGATATTGCCGCAGCTGACGCCAACCGCCGCGCCGTCAGCGCCGACCTTGAGGCTGTCACCATTGAGTACGACACTGCCGTGGCTCGGCTCATCGAACTGGAGAACTCACTCACCACGCTTGGCATCGAGCTAGCGGAACTGGAACGGGACTTGGCTACGGCCAAGGTGGCCGCCCAAGAGGTAGCTACCGACAGGTATGTGTACTCCGGGTCATCACAATCCGCAGTGATGGGTGCCGCGTCTATCGACGATGTGAGCATTCGCACCAGCTACCTCGAGATTCTGAGTCGGGTCGGCACCGACAAAGTGCTGCGGCTGTTTGGTCTCGAAGAGAGCTACCAAGCCCAGGAGATCATCCTGGCCAACGCACTGACCGATCAGCAGCAAACGAGCGCCGACCTCGAAGTAATGGCAGCAGGAATCCTGACCCGACTTGAAGAGGCCAATGCCGAGTACAACACGGTTGTCGCCGCCTTTGAGAAACAAGAAGCAGAGAGACGAGCTCGCGAGGAAGCCGAACGACTTCGTCGTGAGGAGGAAGAGCGGCAGCGTCTTGCCACGTTGACGACAACCACCACGACCACCGTTGCCACGACATCCACGACCGGTGCCGAAGGTGAGACCACCACTACCGGAGCAACGTCAACCACGGCGCCACCGCCGACAACGACGGCACCTCCCAGCGGCTCGCTGACCTGCCCTGTAGATGGTGCGGTTGCCTTCACCGATACCTGGGGTGCGCCGCGGTCTGGCGGTCGTAGCCACAAAGGCGTCGACATGATTGCGTCCCGTGGCACCCCGCTCGTGGCCATCGAGGCAGGAACCATCAAGCGGCTAAGCAACAGTGGTCTTGGTGGCATAACGATCACGTTCCTGGGAGCCAGCGGCGACCAGTATTACTACGCACACCTCGACGGATGGGCACCAAACCTCAGCGCCGGCCAGTCAGTTGGTGTCGGCGAACTCATCGGATACGTCGGCAATACAGGCAATGCTCAATACACCATTCCCCATCTTCACTTCGAACACAGCCCCGGCGGCAACGGCGCCGTCAACCCCTACCCCCTGGTTGCCGGGTTGTGTCTGTAGTGGAAATGAGGCTTCTTGCGCTCCTGGTCGTGGCGCCTTTTGTTGCTCTTCAGCTTTGGGCTCTCGTAGATGTGTTGCGCACACCCCGTGGCGTGTGGGCCGAAACCCAACAAAGCCAGGTCGTATGGGCCATTGTCGTGCTTATCCCGTCAGCGATAGGCCCGATCCTGTACTTCTTCATTGCCCGCCCCCGCCTCAAGACCGCAACGCTCGGAACTCAGCAAGGCTGAGTGCGTGCCGCTGCAAGCGGCTCGAGCCTGCCGGTTCTTGCGTATCTGGTGCCGGGATTCCGGTGGGGTGTACGCAAGTTCCGCAAGCGGCTCGAGCCTGCCGGTTCTTGCGTATCTGGCGCCGGGATCTCGGCTGGGCGTACGCAAGTTCCAGAAGGTCCTAGCCCATTTGGGCGATTTGCTCGGCCACCAAGGTGAGTCTTGCGGAACAGCCATCGTCGGCGATGGGGGGTAGCAGTGAGGTCAGTTCTTTGGCTGCATTTGTGATCGCTATTGCCGATGGTGCGCCAGGGTCGGCGGCTACGACTGGATTGCCGGCGTCGCCGCCTTCGGCGACCCGCGGGTCGATGGGCACCGCACCAAGCAGATCCACACCGAGATCATCCGCAAGAGCCTGGCCGCCGCCGGTGCCGAACAATGGGAAGTGCTCGCCGGACGGGGTGGTGAACCCGGCCATGTTCTCGATGACGCCGATGACGGGCATGTGGGAACGCCGCGCCATATCTGCGACGCGCGCCGCCACCTTCTGAGCCGCGAGTTGCGGTGTCGTGACTACCACCATCTCGGCTTGCGGGAGCAGCCGGGCCAGTGCCATCTGTACATCACCGGTCCCGGGCGGCATGTCGAGCAACAAGTAGTCGAGATCCTGCGGCCACGCCACGTCACGGAGGAATTGTTCGAGCGCCTTTGACAGCATCAGACCACGCCACATCAGTGCCGTGTCCTCGTCGTCCAGAAGCAAACCGGTGGAGACCACGTCGATGTCATAGGCTTTCGCCGGAATGATCCTGCGGTCATCCCCTGCTTCGAGGCGTTTTCCGCCAAGGCCCAGAATCCGGGGAATCGAGAATCCCCAGATGTCGGCATCGAGAAGACCCACCTTGTGCCCTTGGGCAGAGATGGCGAGAGCAAGGTTGGCGCTGAGCGAAGATTTCCCGACTCCGCCCTTGCCGCTGCTGATGGCGACGACACGGGTATTGGGGTGAACCATCGTTGGCTCGGCGTCTTCGCGAGCCCGCAACCGGGCTCGTTCCATGAGGTCAGTGCGTTCCGCCTGGGTCATTGCCCCGATCTCGACGGCGACCTCCTCCACACCGGGAACGGCACGCAGTTTGCGGAGGACTTCGTTCTCGATTTGGTCTCGCAGCGGACAGGCGGCGATGGTCAATGCCACTTTTACCGTGACCTTGTTTCCTTCTACCCGGACGTCCTTGACCATGCCGAGGTCGACGATGTCGGCACCGAGTTCCGGGTCGATGACCCGTTTCAGCGCCGCTTCGATTTCCGTCATTTCAATCATGGGTAGGAGCGTAGACTGCCGACGAAGGCAAAAAAACCTATCGCCATAGTGGGAACTGTCTCATATAATCCGGCGAAGCCAGCAACGACCCGGAAGTCGCAGGACCATGATGACAAACGACGAAACCACCACCGTGCAGGGTGTGACTCTCACCTCTTCAGCAGCCGCCAAGGTTCTGGAACTAATCACCGCTGAGGGCGACGAGTCTCTGTCGTTGCGTCTCGCAGTCCGTCCCGGGGGATGCTCCGGCTTCTCCTATGACATGTTTTTCGACTCCGCACTCGATGACACCGACATTGTCAACGAGAAAGATGGCGTACGTGTGGTCGTTGATGCGGAGAGCGCGGCGATGGTCGGTGGAGCAACTGTTGACTTCCGCGACGATGGTCTGCAAGGTGCCGGGTTTGCGATCAACAACCCCAGCGAGCAGAAGTCGTGTGGCTGCGGTCAGTCCTTCTGCTGAGCTGAACTGCATTTCAGTCTGATCCGCAGGTAGCCTGGCCCCATGGCCAAACCTGCTGGATGTCTCAAAGCCTTCTTCTCCGTCCCTTTGCTGTTGATGGCTATTGGGGTCGGGTTCTGGTTCCTCGGCAACATCAACCAATTGCTGACCCACGACACCGTCGAGGGAGTCGTTATCGACCTCGAACGCAGTGTCGACAGCGACGGGGACGATCTCTACAAACCAACCTACGAGTACGAAGTTGCTGGCCAGACCTACCGCTACAAGTCGCAGGTCAGCTATGGCGGTTTACTGGTGCCCGAGATCGGTGATCGTCGGTCCATCCTGTACAACCCAGGCAACCCGAGCGATGCCCAGGTGCGCAGCATGTTTGTGCTGATTTGGTTGCCGCTGATTCTGCTGGCGCTCCCGCTGCTGATCCTGGGGTTCATGCTGTGGGCATCGATTCGGCGGAGACGCCGTCTCACCGAGGTGCCAACGCAGCTCGGCCCTAGCGATGTACCACCATGGGTCACCCAGCCGCCAGGTCCGACCGCCTGGGCAGAACCAGAGATTGGGCAACGGACCCCCATTGAGGCGATGTTCATGGGAACCGAGCCCTCGCAGATGGATGACAAAGGCAAGGTCAAGTATCGAGTGAAGGCCCGTGCCGACATCGATGGGACTCAGCACCGATTCCGCAGCGACTGGCTGGAGAACGACCCAACGCTGTATTACATGCAGCATGGGAACAAGGTGACAGTCCACGTCAACCGTAGTGACCCGAGTTCATACGAGGTGGAGCTGCCCCCAACGGAGTGACCATCGCCGCAGCCTTGTAGCCTGGTGGCGTCACACCTATGGAGGAAAGCCATGCCAAAGAAGATTCACGACGTACCAAGCGCTCCAGCCCCGGTCGGTCCCTACTCGGTGGTGACGGAAGCAAACGGCTTCGTTTTCGTCTCCGGCCAGATGGGCATAGACACCGCAGCCGGCAAGCTTGTCGAAGGTGGCGTCGAACCCGAGACCCACCAGATCATGAAGAATCTTGCCGCGATCCTCGGCGACGTTGGTCTTGGGTATAGCGACATCGTCAAGACCACGATCTTTCTTGCCAGCATGGCCGACTTTCCAGTGGTCAATGTGGCGTACGGCGAATACGTGGCAGATGCCAAGCCAGCTCGCTCTACCGTCGAAGTGGCTGCTTTGCCGCTTGGTGTTCAGGTCGAGATCGAGGTCATCGCTGCTCGGTGAGCACACCCCATCGATTGAGGAGGTTTCACTATGAATCGTGATCAGATTCTGCGCGCACTAGGAGTAGAGGAAGAGAATCCGGGGGCCTACGCCGCCGGATGGATCTCGACAACGGGCGATCTCCTCTCCAGCTATGACCCGACCACAGGCGAGGCGATAGCCTCGGTTCGCCAGGCCACCGTTGCTGACTACGAAAAGGTCGTCACCAACTCGGAGGAGGTCTTCAAAGAGTGGCGCATGCTGCCCGCTCCCGAACGTGGCGAGTATGTGCGTCGCCTGGGCAATGCGCTGAGGGACTACAAGGACCCCCTCGGCTCTCTCGTCTCGTACGAGATGGGGAAGATCAAGCCAGAGGGTGACGGCGAAGTCCAAGAGATGATCGACATCGCCGACTTTGCGGTCGGGCTGTCTCGGCAGCTCTACGGCCTCACCATGACGTCGGAACGCCCCCGCCATCGCATGTACGAGCAATGGCATCCACTGGGCCCGGTCGGGGTAATCA
>JASJHC010000312.1:0-2681 GCA_033791245.1 Acidimicrobiia bacterium
AGGGCTGCCCCACCTTCCTCTAGTTACGCCAGATGTCAGCCGGTGTTTCTTAGCGGTGGGCCCCAGCCGCTGCTGAATGACCACGCCTGGATGTTTCCCCAACAGCGCCGGGTCGATGCCCCCTTCGCGGGACAGCTCGACGAGGCGCTTGCCGTCCATCCATGCCTGTCTCTGTGGGTCGATCATTGACATGGGTGGCTCTAGGATCGTCACGACGAGCTGCAGGTCCTTTCGCTTGTCTCTCAGAATCTCCGCCACTTTCCCATAGTACTCAGCGATCCGCTCGCACCGCCATTGAATCCATTCGTCCTGCGCGTTCTCCATGATCCATTCGTAGCGCTTGCCGAAACGCTCAGGGTCGCTCCCGTCCACGGGAATCTTCATACCCGTGTCCTTCTTGAACTCGCCCATCGTCCAGTCATCATAACTGACCTCCAAGCCGCCCGGCTGGAGGAGCTGGGCCATGGTGAGATGGAACCCGATCCCGGCAAAGGCCGGCGATCCGGCGTATCGGTCGCCCACCTCCTCGACAAGCGCCAGGATACGTTCCTGCACCCGCGGATGCAGGGCGTTGAACATGGACGATCTGTGGTGCCCTCTCTTTATCCGTGTTTCGTTGTCTCTGGAGATCGCGTTAAACGTCGGCTCGCCCGCCTGGATTTTCGCAGTGTCCACGTTCATCGTGTTCATGAGCGAAGGGAGTTGGTGGACGTTGAAGAGAGCGTAGAACTTGAAGCCTCGCTCCTCGAAACGTTTCAGCAGGATGTCCACCCAACCCGCGGTAGGGAAATGGAACCCGCCCTGCCCGCCGCGGCCCTCGACGAGCGAGTTGTAGATGGGGCCCTCGTACCAAACCACCGGGTGCATCAGTAGGTTCTGCCCCGTGTAATCGAAGTAGTCGCACATGTTGCCGACCGTTGCGTCGAAGTCCTCCAGATCGGCTGCATTACCGCCAAAAGAGCGGGACAGAGGCTGCGCGTCCTCCCAGAAGTGACCGATGTGCCTGAAGCTCGGCGCTCGGCTCGCCTCGCCTGCCGGAAGCCGCCCATCGATCTCGAACACTTCAATGGCCGATGCGGCGGCAGGCTGATTGTCGAGCCACGTCGTGAAGACAAGTGCCTGGTTCACGTCCCTCGCCCACATGATGAACTCGAAGGTCTGAAGCTTACCAGATATGGGAAAGTCCCCGCCGGTGAAATAGCCGCTATGCGCATTGAACCCATCGGCGGCGACGGGTGACCTTGTTGCGATCTCACAGGTGCGCACTTTGTCATCGGGATACGTCACCCGCACCAGGTGCAGCCCCGTCCGCCTCAGTGGCAGCCGCGCCACGAACCGGGAGAACTTCTTGGCTCCGGCTTCGCGGTAGGCCCCGATGGAGGAATCAACTATCCTGCTCGTGCCATCGTCTAAGAACTCATCAGGTCCCAGCGCCTTAGTGAGATCAACGGACAACACCTTTTTCAGGTCGAGCTTCCCGACCGCCTGCCGTGCCTGCGGCGCGAGTGCGATAAGTGACGTTTCGAAAATTTCGTCTCCGTGAGACGCAACGCGCGCCCTGTGTACTCCGGCCTGAGCAGCCTTGATGGGGATGCTGATAGTGCGACTCTCGCGGGACAGGATGTTGAGTCGGTTCGTCTTCTCATAGACCGTCTCGCCCTCCGGCGCGGAAACCGTCACGACAACATCACCCGAAAAAGGTTTCGCCGCGCCATTGAAGACGGCAAGCTGATACGGCCCGACTTCCCCGAGCATGCCGACACTCTTGACCGCGTAGAAGTAAAGATCTCTGTGATCTCCAAGCAGCGAGGCGACCTGTGCCTGGTTCTCCTTGGCGGCCTTGGCTATCTCCTCGTGAGAGAGTGCCCGGTTCCAGACCTTCACTTCATCGATGACACCGCCGAACGGTTCCGCCACCTTATACTTGACCTTCCCGTTCGCCCTGAAGACTCGCTTTTCGGTCTTGATACTCTCCGCGCCGATCACGAAGTCGCGCCCGTTCCCGATCGTGCCTCCGGCCGGTTCTACGGCATCAAGCTTCCCGTTGATGTAGATTCGCCGTTCCTTGCCATCGTAGACCCCGGCGATATGATACCATTTTCCATTTTCCAGCGACGTGCGGCCAATCAGCCAGTTGCTTGCCCATTCGCCGTTAAGGTTCAACTGGAACCCCACGCGGTTCCTGCCCCCCTGAGTAACGAAGAGGCGATAGGCGTAGCTATGATTGACGACCAAGCCCCTGCCCCTCGGCTCTTTGAGCTTCACCCACGCGGCGATGCTAACCTCCTTCTCGCACTCCAGCTCCGTCGTCTTGTCCACCAGCACGGCGGTCTTCGAGCCGCTAAAGTCGATGGCCTTTCCGTACCTCCCGGCCATCCATGCCGGCTGCTCGATCCTCGCATCCCCGGAGTTCCCGAAGATGTCCGGACTGCCGCACACCGTGTTCTTCGTGACGTCGCCTTTCCCCTCGTTGAAGGCCCAGTATCCGATCATGCCCGCTGCAGTCGAGCGCGCTGGTTGCCGTTCAATACTGTCTTGCGCCAGCGCACAACCCGCTCCCAGCCCTACGGCAACACCGGCGCCTCCAATCAGAGCCATGAGGAGGAAAGACGAGAATATTTTCAGAGTCGAGTGTTTCAGCGTCAACGGGCTCGCAGTAAATATTTTTAAAGTGATGACCC
>JASJHC010000313.1:0-3249 GCA_033791245.1 Acidimicrobiia bacterium
AGACCGTCAGCGACCGTGTTGGGGTTGGCCACCCGCGGTTGGATCTGGCCGGTCTGTAGCGACCGATAAGCGTCATCGACCTCGCTTGGCTCGGCCCCGATGATCCTGGCATCCGGCAACAGCCTCCGCGTCACGATTGCTGTCCCCGACATGAGGCCGCCGCCACCTATCGGTGTAATGACAACGTCGAGGGGTCCCACATCCTCGATGAGCTCAAGAGCGGCGGTTCCCTGACCGGCGATCACCGCGGCGTCATTGAACGGGTGGACCATCGTGGCGCCGGTCTGCTGCATCACCAGAGCAGTGGCCGACTCTCTCTCAAACTGGGCGCAGAATTCGATGTTGGCGCCATAGCCACGCACCGCGTCGATCTTGACCTGTGGGGCGTCTTCCGGCATCACCACAGTGCACGGGATGCCCCTGATTCTGGCGGCATAGGCAAGTGCTGCGCCGTGATTGCCGGAAGAGTGTGTAACCACGCCGCGTCCGGCCTCCTCGTCGTTCAACGACAGAACTGCGTTCAGCGCCCCGCGGGCCTTGAACGCACCAACTTTCTGCAGGTTCTCGCACTTGAAGAAGACGTCGGCTCGGGTCTCAGTGCGCAGTGTTGCGGACGTAGCGACCGGCGTTCGATGAGCGTACGGTGCGATCCGGTCGGCAGCGGCACGAACATCTTCGAAAGTTGCTGCTGGTTCGGTCACCGGTACTCCTCAGATAGGCAGTCCGGCGAGTGTATCAGCGGTTCTTGGCGCGCTTTCGATCGCTCTCGACGAGCAATCGCTTCCTGACCCGGATCGACTCTGGAGTCACCTCAACCAATTCGTCGGCGGCGATCCACTCGATTGCAGTCTCCAAAGTGAGCGCCTTGTGAGGCTTCAGTTTGATGGCATCATCGCTGCTGTGGGTACGGATATTGGTGAGCTGCTTACCCTTGGTTGGGTTGACCACCATGTTCTGGGGGCGCGATGCCTCTCCGATGATCATGCCTTCGTAGACATCGATGCCAGGACCGAGGAAGAGTTCGCCGCGCTGTTGCAGGTTATCGAGAGAGAATCCCGTTGTCTTGCCTTTGCGGTCGGCGATCATTGCACCACCTGCGCGGTGGGGAAGGTCGCCCGCCCACGGCATCCAGCCGGCATGGTGTTGGTGGATCAGGGCGGTGCCCCGAGTCGAAGTCATGAGCAGGGAGCGGAAGCCCAACAAGCCGCGGGCTGGCGCCTCCAGGGTCACGATAGTTCTTCCCGTGTCTCCGGGGCGGAGATCGGTGACCTTGCCTTTGCGAGGAGCGACCGTTTGGGTAACGACGCCGACGTACTCGTCCGGCACGTCGACCACCGCACGTTCGATCGGCTCGTTGGGCACACCGTCGATGGCACGGATAATCACCTCAGGTCGGCTGACCTGAACCTCGTAACCTTCGCGCCGCATCGATTCGATCAGGACGGCAAGCTGGAGCTCACCACGACCAGCCACTTCGATGATTTCGGGGGAAGGAGTCGATCCAATCCGGATAGAGACATTGCCAAGAACCTCGCGTTCGAGACGATCCCGGATTTGGCGAGAGGTTAGGTATTTGCCGTCGCGGCCCGCCAGCGGCGAGGTATTGACCCCAAAGGTCATCCTCAGCACTGGTTCATCAACTTCAACACGAGGCAGTGGGATCGGGTTGGCCGCGTCAGCAAGAGTGTCGCCGATCTCAACCTCGGGGAAGCCAGCGACGACGAACAGGTCGCCTGCAACGCTCTCATCAACCTCGGTTCGGCCCAGCCCTCTGAAACCCATGAGTTGGGTCAGCTTGCGCTTGAGCGGAGGCTCTTCATCATTTGAGTGACACAAGGCAACCTGAGTCCCGTTGCGCAGAGTCCCCTGGATGACGCGACCGATCGCCAGACGCCCCAGGTAATCGGAGGCGTCGAGGTTGGTAACGATGGCCTGTACTGGAGCTTCGGGATCGCCAGTAGGAACAGGGATGGTCTCCAAGATTGTGTCGAGCAGCGGACTGAGATCCGAGCCCTCCTCGGGGATTCCGACGCCCACCATCGCCCGGCCCTCCCGTGCGATGGTCGAGATGACGGGGAATTCGATGTGGCGGTCGTCGGCATCGAGGTCGAAGAACAGCTGGTAGACCTCGTCAACGAC
Organism: Acidimicrobiia bacterium; assembly: GCA_033791245.1. Taxonomy (GTDB): domain Bacteria; phylum Actinomycetota; class Acidimicrobiia; order Spongiisociales; family UBA5794; genus JAAETI01. The sequence continues at coordinate 2,140 of JASJHC010000313.1, forward strand.
TTCTTCGATGCGGGAGTCGGGGCGGTCGACCTTGTTGATGACGACAACGGTGGGGAGCCCTCTACCGAGTGCCTTGGACAGCACGTATCGGGTCTGCGGCATCGGCCCCTCTGCGGCATCCACCAACAGCAGAACCCCGTCGACAAGCATCAGGGCTCGTTCGACCTCGCCGGCAAAATCGGCGTGTCCCGGCGTGTCGACCAAGTTGATCCTGGTTCCCTTCCACTCGATCGAGGCAGCCTTGGCCAGGATCGTGATGCCACGCTCGCGCTCCTGGTCGTTGGAGTCCATGATGCGGTCGACTACCGCTTCGTGAGAGGAGAACACACCGGAGGTACGCAGCATCGTGTCAACCAGGGTGGTTTTTCCATGGTCGACGTGCGCGATGAGAGCAATATTGCGGAAGGAGGGAGAAGTCATAGCGGCGGGGATGGTACCCGACTGCGGACCCCTTGCATACAAGAAGCCTGAATTCCTACCTTCTGGTGTGCTGTACCGTTGTCTATGAACCTCAAAAAGGGAGCCGAAGTGAGCAGATTCTTCAAGACCTTGCTGATACTTGCCCTGGCGATAGGTATCGGTGTTGCTGTCTCCAAATTGCACGAGCAGAAGCAGCAATTCCTTGCCTTGAGCGAAGAAGAGCAGCGGGCGTTTCTCGCAGACAAGATCGGGAGCAAGGTGCCGGAGGAGAAGCTGGCCGAAATCCAAGACGCGGTGATCTCCGCGGTCAACGGCCGGGGCTAAGCGTGCGGGAACCGATCAAGCTCTAGATCGTCGATTATCTGGCGCATCCGCTGGCGGGTGCCTCGGCCGACCGGCATCCCGACGCCGTCCGCAATTCGATTCATCATCTCGAAATTGCCGGTAACGGCGGCAGCATCAACTGCAGCTGCCGTTCCCAGCATCTCCACGACAGCGGTGCGGGTTTGCCCGATGCCATGACCGCCGAGGATGGCGTCGACGTAGTCGAGAAGTAGGCGACCTCCCGGTACAAGTGGATCGACGGATCGTTGCGAAATCGCGATGACGTTCACTTGGCCCTTGGTTTCCTCGATGCTCCAACTGAGCATTCCGACATGGGCAAGCGTTCAGAAGAAGCACTCGTTGATC
>JASJHC010000314.1:0-7144 GCA_033791245.1 Acidimicrobiia bacterium
CATCCCGACAATGAACAGTGCTTACTAGTCCTTCACGAAGACGTTACCGAAGTTCCCGGACTCTCCGGCTTGACCGAGACCGATCGTCGTGTCCAGCGCCAGACCACCAACACCACCTTGCCCTCCAGTGTCGGTAGAATCATCAATGGGGAACATGTTGGAAGACTGATAGTTGTGTGCAACCGAGTTAAGGTTCCACACCGCGATGTCAAACGAAACACCGCCGCAGCCCCCGCCCCCGCCACCAGCATGTCCACCTCTGCTCCCCGCTCCTCCGTGAGCGCCGGGGAAGATGCAGTAGATAGGACCCGAATAACCGCCGAGTACTCCGCCGGCTCCTCCCGTGCCGCCGTTTCCGCCGGCTCCTCCTGTGCCGCCAAAGCCACCTGTAGCGCCGAGGCCACGGCTCACTCGATTGTTGGTGATCGACGGGATGTCTGTAGGGCCGCTCGGCAGATTGGAGGGTGAGAACGTCACGAACACTCCGAACGAGGCGCCACCTCCGCCACCCCCGAAACCACGTTCTGCGGCGCAGCCCCCGGCGGCGCCGCCACCACCTGAACCACCGATGTCCTCACCGGCTGCACCCAGATACTGGCCCCCACCGGCTCCGGCGCCGCCACCACCCGAACCGTGAAGACCATGTTCGCCATCACGACCGGTATCGGCCTGCCATTCACCACCGTCCAGGGCTCCGTCAGGCGTCGAGCAGCCAGTGCCGCCGGCGCCGTCGACTGCACCGCTCGCGGCCGCGCCTCCCGGCGTACCGGTCTCCGGTTGCCCCGGGGTCGGCGAACACGCAGGTCCGGAGCTATCATGCCCCCATCCGCCAGGCCCGCCGATACCGCCACCGTTGTCGCCCGCTTCGCCGGAACCTTCTTGGATGTATCGATCGGGGCAGACACTCGTTCCACCATTGCCGCCATCGGTGCTGGTGAACGTGTCGTCACCGCCGCCAGGCGGGAACGTTTCTGGATCCTGGCATTGCCGTGTCCCTCCGGCCCCGCCCGGGCTTTCGGGTGCGCCCGCCGGGCTGCAGTTCGTGTTGTAGGTGGCGGCGCCCGTTGAGCCTCCGACGCCATCCGCGCCCGAGAGGCCCGTGGCGCCCGGTGCACCCGGTGAGCCGGTACCTGCAAAGATGATGTTCGAGTCGATCACGAGGCCAGAGCTCGAATCCCGCACGTAGACCCCGCAGGAGTTTACGCCCGGTGTCAACGCGTTGGCGGCGACCACCTCAAAGCCCTTGAAAAGCGTCGAGTCAGTGATGTGGTCCGCGACCACGGCCTTGCGATGGCCGGCCCCGGTTTGACCGATGATGAGGCTTCGATTTACGGCCGGGTTGTACCCCCACGTACCGGGATGATGGCCGCCGATCATGCTCTCGCCGTTGATCAGCTCCACCTGTTCCTCGTATCGTCCAGCAGCGACGAAAACCGCGTTGCGGGAGGGACCAGCCAGGAAAGCCCTCTCCAACCCTCGAGCGATGCTCGAGCACGGATAATGGGGAGGGCCGCCGCCCGATGTGCCTGCAGGCCCGAGACCGCAGTCACCGACGTCCGAGGCGTTTGGGTCATCGATCGACACGTAAATAGCATCACTCCTGAGCTGAAACTCGCAGCCGTCATCGGGGATCTCGTTCAGATCGAAGTAGTCGTAGAGGCCGTCGCACCCATGCGCGGTCGCACCTACTGTGCAGCAGGTCATCACACACGTCGGCGGACCTGCGGTTTGACAAACACCGAAAGCGTTGGGTCTGGCGTAGATGGAGGTACAGTCGGTGATGCAGTTGCCGCAGTGGGTGTCGAGCCCGTACACGCCGCCGCTGAGAAAGCCGTTGTCCACCGTGCCGTCGCAGTCATTGTCGAAGCCGTCGCAGATCTCGGGTTCGGGCTCGCAGGGCGGCACGCTGCAGGCCCACCCCGACGCGGTCATGATGAGGATGTCGCCGTCGTCGCAGGATGGGTCGAGCTTGTCAAAGGTGATGGTGCCCAGGGCGATCATGTCGCCGGTGACTCCACCTGGTACGACGGATGTGGTCAGTTCGGAACGGAAGGCGAAGGCCACCGAAGTGAGCAGTTGTCGGGGTTGGAGCTCCGGGTCGGCGCCGACTGCCACTCCTAGCCAGAGTGGGTTGATGTCGTCGAGGATGTAGGAAGGAATGCTCGTAACTGAACCCAAGGTGACCGTGAAGACGCCACCGACCACCTGAACCGCCGCATGGCTTTCGATCCACAGCGGGCTGTAGAGGACCGGATCATCGTAGATGGTAAATGTGAGATCCACGGTCCCACTCCTTGGCGTGCCCACAGCGTCGTCGAGGCGACCCTGGTAGCTGAGGTACCGCGTGGACTGCGCGAGGCCCAGCACCGGGACGCAGATCCAGGCTAGAACAGCGGCGAGGACAAAGAGGAAACGCCTGCCCCGGCCGCCCGTCGTCTGATGTCGGATGCTGCTCGGAATCATCATGGCCACGATTCCTTTCCTCTCAGTTTGGGAGCGTCTGACCCTGGTACTCCCCGCATTCCCAGACGCCGCCAACCTTCACTAAGACCTGGCCGACGGCGCAAGTCGGGGAGAGCCTGTCGAAAGTAATGGTACCCAAGGCGAGGGATTCACCGAGTACTCCACCGAACACCACCCTTTCAGCGACTTCGGTTCGCATGGCCCAGAGCACCGCGTGCAATGGTTGGCGCGGTGTCATCTCGGGGGAGGCCTCCACGGCAACGCCTAGCCACAGCGGCTGCCTACCGATGACCGACGCGTCGAGCGTGTTGAAGTACGGGTCGACCGAGCCGAGTGTCACCCTGAACCGGCCGTTTCTGACCTCTACGCCGGTGTGGACCTCCTGCCAGACTGCATTCCCGTGAGCTTCACTATCCCAAAGCGTGAAGGTCATCTCAAGTGTTCCGTTGACGGGTACGTCCTGCTCGTTGGCTAGCCAAGCTTGGAAGTCCATGAACGGCTGTTCGGCGGCCCCGTCGGGGCCTACCGCGGCCAACAGAACCAAAATGGCTGCCGTCGGGAGCATCCTCGGACTCATGGTTCTTCCTCCACGACTACGGACCCCATGCCGAGGTGTCGCCGGACTCGAAGCCATCGGCGAAAATCGCATTGGGCGGGGCCGGCCAGAAGCCCCCGTGCAGGGTGAGACCTCCGCCGGTCATCTGGCCGGTGTCGAACTGGCCCGCTGTTCCCGCTAGGGTGGCGGAGTCGCCGGTGGAAACCCCGCCGCCTGCATCCATGGTCCACCAGGGGACTTCCAGAACCGACCGGCCCGCCCCCTGACTTGCGTCGGTTTCGGCTTCCGAGGAAACGGACTGCTTCGATCCGGTCGAAACTATGGCCTTTTCCGCCCCGGAGGCTGTGCGCGAGAAACTCCCGGCCAACGCTGCCAGCCATGCCGTCGTCACGAAACACAAGCAACACACCAGCAACCGCTGCTTCCGCTGTCGCAGCACTTCCCATTCAGGTGGACTCATCGAAGTCTCATTTAGATGGTACTTTCAAGAAATATAATACACCGTTCCCAATCAACCACGAGGTTAACTTCTAAATTAACGGTGCTCAGGCTTTAGGAACTTATGGAATTGGTGCCGGAGGCGGGGATCGAACCCGCATGACCATACGGTCGGGGGATTTTAAGTCATATAAATACCATTATAATCAACAATTAGGCTCAACAGCCAGCAACAACCCACCACACCTGACCGCACACAAGTCAAGGCCCTCGAAGGGCTTGGCATGATCATGGTCTTACTGCTGGCTGCTGTTCGTTGCCGTCGACGATTGAGCCTGGTTGGCGTCGTTTGCACCATGAGTGCACCACAGAATGATGGGGCTAGATTCGTAGATGCGGTCAACTTCAATCTGTGAGGGCGACGTGATCCCGGCAATCAGTTGTCCGCAAGGTCGATCAGGACAATGTCCGAGTTGTCACGCAGCCGGTCGAACACGATCCGCGTTCCGTCGGGGGTGATGTCGAACGTGTTGATGGTGCCGGCGTCGTCGAGCCGCGTCAGCTGGCGGTCCTGCATCGTCGACAGGTCGAGGAGCCAGAAATCCTGGTGGAAGTTGGCCGAGGACTTCATGTAAATCAGGCCCTGTCCGTCCGGGAGGAATCGCACCACCTCACCGCGGACCGTGACCTCGAGGGGAGGCAGTTCGACCGGGACTCCGTCGGGAGTGACAGCCAATACGCGGGAGAGTCCGGTATAAACCTGCGGACCGGCATACGCGATGAGTTCTCCCCCAGGAGACCATACGGGATGGAGCGCCTGCCCCTCCACGATCTTCTCGACTCGACCTCCATCGCTGCTGACCTTGAACAGGCCAGGACGGCCTTCGAGATCCTCGCCTCCAGCGACGACCCAGGCACCGTCCGGCGACCAGGATGCCGACCCCCGCACGTCAACGGCATCAGAAAGCGCCCGCAGCTCGGCTCCGTCCGCGCTCAAGATATGAAGGACATTCCGCTCGTTTTGCCGGAGGATGAGTGCAAGCGAGGCACCGTCCGCAGACACAGCGACCGGCTCCAGCAGGGGCGCCTCCGTTCCCTTCCAGATCTCGCGCGACGTTCCTTCCCGGGACCACCACAGCCCGTCGCCGCTGCCCACCGAGGACAGATAGAAGAGGCCCTCGGGTCCGAAGCGGGGCGCATGGGCCCTGACGTTCGGAAGCTCAAAGGGTCCCGCATCGCTCTCGGTCGCTGGTTCGTCCTGGATCGGGACTTGCCACAGGCCCACCCGGGGATTCGCGACGCTGGCGGCCAGGCGACGGCCATCCGCACTTGCTGAGAGCGATGTGTATTGTTCCAACCCGAAGCTCAGGCGGCGCGCGACCCGGCTTTCGAGATCGAAAGCCCACAGCCACGGCCCCGCGCCATTCTGCTCCTGGCCGATGAACAGCAGAGTCTTGTCATCGATGGGCGTCGGGTACTGGGTGCCACGTGTGCCCGTGGTCAACCGTTCGCTTCCCGTGCCGTCGGGTCGGATGCGCCACAGGTCCATCTCCAGGGTGTTCTCCTGGCCACGAACCAGGTAGATCCAGCCGTCGGCACCCCAGATCGGATAGTGCTGATGATAGCCCGAGCCGGAGTTGAGGATTTCGCGGCGATCGGAGCCGTCAGGGTTGGCGACGATCAGCGGATCTCCGGGCTCGGAGGTATGGTAGACGATGCGGCTTCCGTCGGGGGACCAGGAGACGTTGACCGCAGCGGGGTCCAGCCAGTTCCGCGGGGTTCCGCCGAGCAGTGGCATGCGCCGCAACCGTTCTTCCAGGGTTCCGGCCAACCAGAGCTCTGATCCGTCGTGGCTGAAGCCGACGGACCGCAGCTGCGCGTTCAGCGCACCAACGCGACCGTCGGTCAGGTTGTACGGCTGGGATGTGCCCTCCGGGATCACCCAGATGTCTAACCGTCCGTCGCGGTCGGACAGGCAGGCGATGTTCGTGCCGTCGCGCGAGATGGCGGCGCTGATCTCTGAACCCGCGGAATCGGTGATGCGAGTGATGGTCGCCCCGGAGAGAAGGTTCGCAGGTTCCGGCGTTCCGCTCCAGGGCCACGTGATCGCCCCGACCACGATCGCAGCCAAAAGCACGAACATGGCTCCCCAGATGTAAGCCCGTGAGCCCTTGCGCCCTGAAACGACCGGCTGGGATGGAGCGGCGGTGCCGGCTCCGGCCTTCTCGATGACGAGTCCGATATCGCCCAGGTCCCGCAGCCGCTGCCGCGGGTCCTTTGCGAGGGTCTGCTGCAGCAGTTCCTTGACCCTGCGGGGAAGATCGGGAGGCAGAAGACTCCAGTCCGGTTCCTTGGTCACGATGTTCGCCATGACGTCGGTGGCGGTGTCGCCCGTGAAACACCGCTTCCCGGTCAACATCTCGTACAGGACACAACCGAAGGCCCAGACATCTGCGCGCCGGTCGACGTCCTTGCCGCGAGCCTGCTCGGGACTCATATACGCTGCCGTTCCCAGTACGGTCCCCGCCTGGGTCATGGCCGCGGTCATGGTCGGCGCGCTGGCCCCTTCTTCGTCCGCCGCCTTTCCGGCGTACGCCCTGGCGAGACCGAAATCCAGCACCTTCACCTTGCCGTCGGGGGTACGCTTGACGTTAGCGGGCTTCAGATCGCGGTGAACGATGCCTTTCTCGTGGGCCTCTCCCAGACCCACGGCAATCTGCCGGGCGATGTCCATGGCTTCGTCGACCGACACAGCGCCGTTTCTCAGCATATCGGCGAGGTCCTCACCCTCGACCAGTTCCATGACCAGGAAGTTGCAGTCAGGCGTCGTCTCGAAGCCGAATATGGAGGCGATGTTGGGATGGTGCAACGATGCGAGAAGCTTGGCTTCGCGTTCGAAGCGGGCCATGCGGCCCGAGTCGGTGGCGAATGCCGGGGGCAGGAATTTGATCGCCACATCACGATCAAGCGTGGTGTCTTTCGCCTTCCATACCACCCCCATACCGCCCTCGCCGATTTTCTCGACGAGGCGGTAATGCAGAAGTTTTTGTCCAGCCTCGATTGACACCGATCCATTCCCCCATTGGCTGATCAGGATCCAAGAATAATAACATTGAGGTTTTGCTCACGAATTGTAGCAACTACGGGGTCAAACCGCTCGGAGGGTGCCGGATGCCAGGCGAGGAATCGCGGGTTTTCCCAGCAGTAGCGGGCTTTAGGAAGTAGGGAAGTTCCCTGCATAAATTGGTGCCGGAGGCGGGAGTCGAACCCGCATGACCATACGGTCGGGGGATTTTAAGTCATATAAATACCATTATTATCAACAATTAACGCCATCAGATCACAACAGCACACCACATCTCACAACACGCAGGTCGAGACGTTTGAAAGACTTGCGAGGGTCACCGCTTGGCTGCTGACTGTTGCTCGTCGCTGTCGGTGATTGGGGCTGGTTGGCACCATTTGCACCGTGAGTGCACCGTGGAAAGGCCCAATCCAGAGTCGTAAATTCAGCGACGGTCAGCTCCAGGTCATGCACCCAGTCGCAACGTCAGCCTCACTGCTTCGTGGCGGTGTCTGACTCACGGTACGGTGTTGGGCGCTAGTGTCCCATGAGGTCGCGGTGTCGATCGGTCTGCTCTTGAGGTGATCAATCACTTGCCACGGGGCGGATCGTAGGGGTCCTGC
>JASJHC010000315.1:0-2950 GCA_033791245.1 Acidimicrobiia bacterium
GTACGTTCAACAGATGACCAAGGCGCTGGCCGTTGGCGGCCACGCCATCATCGCTACGTTCGGTCTCGACGGCCCCGATATCTGCAGCGGCCTCCCTGCGCAGAGATATGGGCCAGAGTCGTTGAGTAGCTGCCTCGGCTCCGAATTCGAGCCGTTGCGATTTGAACAAGAGACTCATCAAACACCCGGCGGGATGACCCAAGAGTTCCTTTGTGGGAACTTTCGGAAGGTCCTTCCAATGCAAAGAAATGCCGCCCCTCTCTGAGATCAGCCAGAAGGGTGGCTCGGTCGGCAAGCTCGTTGCCACCGTTGACACGCCCGAGTAGAAATCTCGGCTGCTCCACGGGTCGGCGACCACGATTCTTATCGGTAGCTAGCGATAAGGTGTGACCATGATCGTCATTCAAGAATCAGGCATGTCACCAATCGGCAATAACGACCCGGTGTTGCAGATTCGCCTCGGCGTCGCCACGTTGGCTGGCGAACACCGAACCGGATGGAGCGGATCGTCGCAGTCGGGGCGTGTTGTTGAGCTGCTCGACGCCCATCACATCGTCGGCTGGGTCAAATCGCTAGGCGAAACCAACATCGATAACCTCATCCTGCTCTGCCGGCGGCATCACACGCTGGTGCACAACAGCAGGTGGACGATTACGAGAACGGTTGATGGGGAGTTCGAGTTCACCCATCCAGCCCGAGGGCCGTAGGAACCTACGACCGCGCTGGAGGCGCTCCCCGAGCAACCGTTCGACACGCGTGTCTCCCGAATAGTGCCAAATGGCCCTGCAAGCTCTCGGCTCACAGGTAAACAATCCCACCTATGTCAGGCTTGCTCGGATCTGTCGGCCACGTCTCGATGCTCTCGGGACCTGCAATCGCGCTGTCGTTTCTGCTCCTCGGCGCTGGAATCGCAGTTTGGCTGCGAATGCGGAGTCGGTCGCAGATCGCCCTCGCCGCAATCATCACTATCGGACTCAGTCCCCTAGTTGCACTGTTTCTGTTGTGGAACGCTAGCGAGAGGGACCCATTTCCAGACACCTGGGCAGAGGGACAGTTGCAACTTACGCAAGAGCTACCAATCGCGATCGTCGACACCGAAATTACCCTGACAGGAGGAACCGAAACTGGCCTAGCCGCAAACCTCTATGCCTTTGGTCGCTCCGTTCGCGGCCACCCGCTCGCCGAGTCCTGGACCATTCGCCTCGATGAGAGCGACTCCGCGACTCATAGTGGATCGCTGCGGATCAACAAGACATGCACTGACTGCACGTATCGATTCCGTACCGCATTCGCCCTCGACCCAACAGCCGATGCAAGGCCCAACAGCTACGAGATGCAATTCAGCTGGGATCCCGACCGCTGGGAATGGGACGTCGACACCGAGGACCTCCCTACGGTCACAATGGAGTCTCACCTCGTCGACGACATCGCGCCCTCACGGGTGCGCTCAAACGAGATACATGAGACCACAAGCTGGAGGGAATCGCGCCCGTTTGACCTGCGACTTATCACGGTTCTTATCGACGAGGCGGTCATTCCGGAGACGGGCCTCGGACAGTGGCCGGCGATTGAGCAGACCTACACAATCTTGGGAGCCTACGAAGGTGACGAGCTTCTCGACAGCTGGTACATCTCGCGCGTTGCGGAGCTCAACGAGGGTTGCCTGACGAAAGGCTGCCCCGAATACGCCTACGTTCTCCCGATCATCACGCCTGATTGGGTCGAGCCAGAAGCGGACCGCATGGAGTAGTGGACGTACCACTGGGTGGACTTGCTCGATGGCTCCGAGTCGCAGGACTCTGCAATCAGCGTCAGCGCCGACGCCCCGCTGAGTTGGCTGGAAGCGACTCGATCGGGTGAGATCGAATTGGCGGGAGATGGGGCGCAGACGGTTCTGTTCAGCATCAGCGTTGCGGGCACGCATCCTCAGGATCTCGGATCGGGAGTTGCGATCCTCGCGGCTCACGCGAACTCCGACGTCATCTACGTTTCTCGCCCGGGCGGCACAAACCAGGAGGACGAGGTCCGCTTGATCCGGCATCTGCATGGCTGTGAACAGACCGAGCGATGCGAGATCTCCTTCATCGCGAACGGAAACGCAGGCGACGTTATCTCGTGGACCCTCGAGTACCACTACGGATTTTTCGATCTCGCGACACCTCCGACCGGCGCCGCGATCTCGATCTCCGATCCTGAGGTCACAATAAGCCTGAGCAACTAGAGATAGCGCAGGACCGCCGTCGAGTGTCCTGCGTCGCTGATCGCTACGGCGATAGCATCGCGTCATGGCTGATAACGCTCGGGCCAACCATGGCGGTGAGGCCGTCGCCGCTCCATCCGTGCCGTCTTGTCATCCACTTCCAGAACGCGACTTTGATGGTGCCGGGTCTGGTTTCGTAGCCGTACCAACCCGAAATGGACCTCTCCTCATTCGCAGACCAAATGGAGTCAGCCAGCAGCACATACGGTTCGGTGATCCACAGAGGGAGCAGATCATCCTGACCAGACAGATCTCCGAGACGGGCTTTGTCGACGGCTAAAGATCGTCCAGTTCCTGACTTGTCCATGCCGATACCCGTGGCGATGCTCATCCCAATCCGATTCCACCGACCGGCTCGGTCTCGACACGATTCTCAAAGCCGGCGATAAGCGGTCGACCCGCTGCGATGGCGGCTTGTACGTCGGGGAGGTTCAACGATTCGGCGTGCGCCTGCCGGCTCTCCCACACGTCCGTCACCCAGAGAGCGTCCGGGTCGGCCGTGTCGTTAGCAACGATATAGCTGAGGCACCCCGGCATCGAGGACATGTCAACAAGAATGGACGCCAGAGCGTCGCGCCTCCCCGGTTCGGCGACGATCTGGCCAATGAATCCGTACACGCTTGCTCCCCCGGTTCTTCGCCACGAGGTGGGCGCACGATACCCAGGACCGTCAGGTCACGCGCCACCGCA
>JASJHC010000316.1:0-4722 GCA_033791245.1 Acidimicrobiia bacterium
CGGCAGGATCATGGCGCAGATGGCGATCGCTCCGGCTCCAAAGAAGACCCACAGGGCAGGGTCGGCGAGCTGACCGACTGTCTCATCCGAGGTGCCCTCGCGCAGACCGAGCACCACGAATACTGCCATGGAAACGGCAACCAGGATCGAGAGGTTGACTGCCGACCAATCCTTGACGAGCCGCCATGCGATGACAACGGAACCGGCGATAAGGCCCACAAAAAGCCCGGCCATCTCTTCCGGTTGGTCGTGAAGCAGATTCTCGATGACGCCTGCCAGCGACACCACTGCCAGCAGCATTCCGATGACAAGGGGAATGAGGAAACCCCATTCGACCACGCCAAGCCAGCGCTTGGCCCCTGACCAATCGCCTTTGGCGATATGGCCGAGAGCGGAGCTGCCCGACCGGATCGATTTCACCAGGCGTTCGTAGATGCCGAGCACAAGTGCGATCGTGCCGCCGGAGACACCGGGCACCACATCGGCGGCTCCCATGAGGAAGCCGCGCAGGACCGTTTTGGGGGCTTGGGGAATCACGATCGGGATTGTAGGTCAGCAGGCGGACGTCCGAGTTCGCAGTGACGCATCGCTGGGCCCCGATGTGGATCGGGGCCCAGCGAGCGAAGGACTACTAGCCGACTGCGATTGACACCGTAATGGTGCCGCTGTAGCCATCGACCTCGGCGATCGGGGCACTTTGGTTGTCGCCGGTGTTTGGCCCTTCCTGGCGTGGTGCCTGGTTGGCTCCTTCACCGGGGACTTCATCGACCTCGGTTCCTGCATCCCAAAGCCTGATCAGATCGGTGAGATCACCAGCGACAGGCATGTCGCCTTCGAAGAGGCTGATGCCGCTTGAGGCCGGGGCAAAGAACCAGTCGTTGGATTGCACAAACATCGTGGCGAACGACAAGTAGTCGCCGGGAGTGGCCTCAAATGTGAAGGAGTAGCTGGAGCCAGGCAATGCTGGGCCGGCCTCGCCGCCACCATCGGGGTTGGCGAATGCTCCTGAGGTGGACACTGTGGCCAGCGCACCAAGGGAGGTGACAAGGCTGCTCGGATCGCCGTCCTCGGCAAGTGCTTCGAGACCCTCGCCGCGATCGACTATTCCGTCGGCAAAGAGAGTTTCCATTGACGTATGCACGATGAATGCGCCCGGGGCGAGCGGGGTCGCCAGCTCGGCTGAGTCGGACGTGTTGGTGACAGTGACGGTGAACGTCGTTGGCATGTGCTCGTCGGTCATTTCCTCGTCGGTCATTTCCTCGTCGGACATCTCTTCGTCGGTTATTTCGTCCCCGGCAACGGTGGTGTCGGGGGCTGCCGATCCGGCATCTCCCTCATCAGATCCACCACACGCGGCGAGTAGCAAAGCCAGCGCTAGGGCGATCGACAGTTTTCTCAAAAGCATTGGGCCTCCTGTTTCGAATAGGAGGAATGATCGACTCTCTATCTTGCGGAACCCTTACGGGCAGATTGCCGAATGATGAACACTCATTATTAGTCTTGGCATGTCGAACAGGGGATGCCCAGTGATGAATCCAAAGATCGTGCTACACGACCATCTTGATGGCGGCGTGCGACCGTCCACGGTGGTCGAGTTGGCTACCGCGGCAGGTATGGATCTGCCTACCACGGACTCGGGGCAGCTTGGTCGCTGGTTTACGATCGTGCCTGGAATGCCCTTTGCAGATGCCTGGCAGCGGTTCTATCTGGTAATCGCCCTGCTGCAAACACGAGAAGCGTTGCGTCGTGTCGCTCGGGAAGCAGTGGAAGACCTGGCCGCGGACGGTGTCGCCTATGCGGAATTGCGATTCGCCCCGCTCAGTCATCTCAGCGCCGGTCTGTCTCCCGACGAGGTTGTGGAAGCTGTCACCGTCGGCCTTGCGGAGGGGGAACGAGCGACCGGCTGTGTAGCGCGGACCATCGTGTGCGGGCTCCGTGAGGATGATCCGGCATCCACGGTCGCAGCCGCCCAGCTGGCTGTTGCCTGGAAGAATCGAGGTGTGGTCGGGTTCGATCTGGCAGGAAACGAGTTCGACTTCGCCGCCGACCTCCACACTGATGCATTCTCGATTGCCAGAGCTGGAGGTATAGGAGTAACCGTCCACGCAGGAGAGATGGCCGGTTGCGGGAGCATTGCGTTAGCGCTGCAAGCTGCCACACCGAGCCGTATCGGCCATGGCCTGCATCTAATCGACGACTGTGTCGTTGATGGCGGCCGAATTACATCATTAGGTTCGATCGCTGCGGAGGTACGCGAGAGGGGTCTTATGTTGGAGGTGTGCCTGACTTCGAACAGTTGTCTCGGTACCCCGGTCGGCGATCACCCAGTGCGAATGTATTTCGATGCCGGCTTTGTGGTCTCTGTGAATCCCGATGACCGAGCGATCACAACTACCACCGTTTCGAACGAATACGACTTGTGGAGAAATGTGCATGGGTTCACCACCGCCGAGTTCCGTGACATCAATCTGGCGGCAGTTGCAGCAGCATTCTGTGATGAGGCAACCAAGAGCAAGTTGCATGACCTTGTCGCCAGCGGATGGTCGGACTCCTAGCCAGGCAAACTGAACTCGACGGCCCCGCCAGGTCCCGGTTCTGCATGAATTGACCCGCCGAGGGCGGTCACAAAGCGGTGGGCGATTGCCAGCCCGAGGCCAGTGCCGCTGCCATCGCGAGTTCGTGCGGCATCGGCCCGCGTGAAACTCTCGAAGGCACGACCAACGAAGTCTGCGGGGAATCCGGCACCATCGTCGGTGACGCGCACAACAAGGTCGGGCGAGGTCGCCAGGGAGACGACAACGGTGCTCTTGGAGTGTCGGATGGCGTTATCGATCAGGTTGCGCATGACTCGTCCCAACGCTTCGGGAGCAGTGTCGGTTGTTATCGAACCTGGGGCTTGCAGCTCGACATTCACACCAAGCCGCTGTGCCGTTGGCCGTAGTACCTCGATGGCTTCGTCGGCGATCTCGGTCACATCCACCGATTGCAGCTGTAACTCGACCGCTCCGGCCTCGAGACGGGCGAGCAGGAAGATGTCGTCGACCAAGCGGTGCAGAGCCCCGATGTCTCTCTCCATGGAGCCGAGATAGCGAACCGGGTCAGGCGCAACCCCGTCCTGAAGGGCCTCGACGGCGGCCTGCAATGAGCCGAGCGGGCTGCGAAGATCGTGGCCGACTGCGGTGAGAAACTCGCGCCGGGCTTCGTCCTCGTCCTGTCGTCTCTGGTCGGCGAGGCTGAGGTTCACTGCCATTGCATCAAATGCGACCGCAAGCGCTCCCACCTCGTCGGCGCGGTTGACTTTGGTGGTCGCGGTGAAGTCGCCCCCTGCAACTTGTTGCGCCGTGGCAGCAATCCGACGTAGATCGGAGGTGATCGGGCGGGACACGGCAAATGCAAAGCCGAAGGAGGCAACCAACCCAAAGCCAAGGACGACGAGCAACAGTTGCAGGTCGTGTGAAGAGAAGAACATTTCTTGAGCTGCTGCGATTGCGGTTCCTGCCACTATCAAAAACGAGATCATGCCAACGGCCACGATGCTGAATCGTATCGAGCGAGCCCGGGTTGACCAGCGGGGGAGTAGGTACACGGCAAGAGCGGCGACCCCCATCAGGGCCAGGAAAATGGCACCGAGTCGATTGCGTTCCATTGCCGTCGGTTTCATCGTGACCTCGAAGAGCACGAGGGCAAAGACGACGGCCGCTGGTAGCCAAAGGAATGCCCGGAATCTCACGACTCGAACCGGTATCCGACGCCCCAGACTGTGGTGATCCAGCGCGGGTTTTCTGGGTCCTTCTCCAGTTTGCGGCGGAGTCGCCGCACGTGCACGGTCACCGTTGACGGGTCCTGCCAGTCGGCAGAAGAATCCCACACCTGTTCGAGAAGCTGGCTACGGGAGAACACCTGGCGGGGGGATCGAGCCAGGAAGGCCAGAAGCTCGAAGTCCTTTGGTGTCATCTCGATTGGATCACCGTGCATTGACACCTCCCGGGCCTGCTCGTCGATAACGAGACCGTCGAACTCGAGGACTTCCGGGGTCTTGGCGGTCGGGGCCGACCGTCGCAGCACGGAGCGCACTCGGGCGACCAGCTCGCGGGGTGAGAACGGTTTGACGACATAGTCGTCGGCTCCTAGCTCGAGACCCAGCACACGGTCGGGTTCTTCGGTACGGGCCGTTAACAGGATCACGGGGATATCGCCGGAACGGCGCAGTTCTGTCAGTACCGAGAAACCGTCCACCTCGGGGAGCATCACATCGAGCACGACCAGATCGGGTGGTGATTCTTGGATTTGTTTCAGTGCAGCACTTCCAGTGCTTGCTTCGTCGACACGGAATCCTTCTCTTTCGAGATAGGCCACCACGACTTCACGCACCATCGGCTCGTCGTCGACAACAAGGATTTGCTCGGTTTCGATTGAGGTCATTGAAAGGATCATATGACTTCTAACCGCCCCTTCGGGCGTTTCCCTCCCAGTTCCGTGATTGTTCACAATCGGATCAGGGGCGGTTTCTGCCGGAGAGCGTGGGAGGGTCTTCCAGGGACCAGTCACCATACAAACCACACAGGGTGGTCATTGGTATACACAGCGTATTCGTGCATAATGCGGTTGCGGAGGAATGGATGCCGAAAAAACTGACTGGCGAATACTGCGTCTCATGTGGCGCAGCTGCTGCGGTGCGGGTAACCGGTACCAGCTTTTGTGCGTCATGCGGGTTGCGGCAAC
>JASJHC010000317.1:0-11776 GCA_033791245.1 Acidimicrobiia bacterium
CATGAGTAACCGTGATTCATCGACCCCGGCCGCACACACGAAACCGGTGCCTGAGTCCACATCGTCGACAACTCTTCCCCAGCCCGTCTCCGTTGCTCATGACGAAGTAGCCGCCTCCCGCGCGCTGGATTCAGTTATCTCGCCCGGAGTCAACCTGGTCGAGTTTCCCGGAGTGAGTGGTCCCAGCACCATGAACCCGGACATCTTCACCCGCGGCGGGTCCATTGGGTTGGATCACAGGGGCGAACTTCTTTCCGACCAGAATCAGCCTTCCGGTTTTGTCTTGGAATGGACTGCCGAATGCCAGCATCCGGTTGGCCAACCGATCTCGATTCCGCTGGTCGACATCACTGACCTCGGAATAATCGACTGATCGCAGGCGGTTACGAGTCTTATGGATTGTCGATGACCCTTTCAGGCATTTCTTAATGTCGGGATCCAGAATCGACACCAGCAACGTAGAACAGCTGAACGCACCCTCTGCGGTAAGGACGCAAGATGGAACCTCTAGATCAACAGCCTCAAGCAGCGGATACCTCCCCTATTCCACAAGCGACGGCGTCCGCCGCTCCGGTACCCCCTTCTTCGCCTGGCCCCGCCCCACAGCCTGCCAAGCGTTCTCGGGGTAAGGGCTACTGGCGATGGTATTCAGCTGCCGCATTGCTGGCAGTCGCCGTAACCGCAGGAGCGATGGTCTCCACCAGAACCGAAGGCACCGCCAATGCGGCGCCAGCCATTGCTGTATCCGAATCCGGAGCTACACCGTCGACCGATTCCGGTTCGGTTGACAGTCCCTCCGCAACCAGCACCCCACCCACTACTTCCGCACCGACAACGGCTGCAGTCGAAGAGTCGGTCCTACTTGACGCCTCAGCCGTTGGCGCTTCGGTCATCCGTTCGGTTGTGACCGTGCAGATAAGCGGTACCGCGGTCAACGGCCAGGAAGGTCGAGTCGGTACCGGCTCGGGCGTTGTGTACGACAACCTGGGCCACATCATCACAAATGACCACGTTGTCGCGGCCGGATCCAGCTTTGAGATTGTCCTGTCAGATGGACGGGTCTATCCCGCTGAGCTAGTGGGAACCGACCCAACTACCGATCTGGCCGTGTTGTCGATCACCGCGCAGGACCTTGCCGCGATTGCTCTTGGTGATTCCGATGTCCTCACCGTCGGAGACCCCGCGGTGGCCGTCGGAAGCCCTCTCGGACTTGATGGCGGCCCATCTTTGACCGTTGGCGTCATCTCAGCTTTTGGAAGATTGGTACAGACCGATGCAACAACCCGGCTCTACGGCATGCTGCAGACCGACGCTCCGATCACTTCTGGTTCTAGTGGTGGAGCGCTCGTCGATGGCGCGGGACAACTAATCGGAATCACCACAGCTGTTGGGGTGAGCGATGTTGGCATCGAAGGAATCGGCTTTGCAACGCCCGTTGAGGTAGTGACTCGGGTGGCAAATGAAATTATCGACGGTGGAACAGCCTCGGCTGCCTACATCGGCATCCGCGGCGACACTAGTTTCGCCGACACCACCGACGGAGGAAGCGCACCCACTGGTGTCGTCGTTGTGTCAGTTGATCCGGGCACGGCAGCAGCCACGGCCGGGATTGCGGCGGGTGACGTTATTGCCGCCATCAACGGGGACACTGTCAAGACCATGAACGAGCTTGTCGCCCTACTCCGCCGCTATGGCGCCGGCGAGATGATCGAAGTGACCCTCGACAATGGGACTCTCGTTGACGTGACCTTGGGACAGCGACCCACCGCCTAGATCTCCCCTGCCACGTGCTTGGTACTCTGCCTCCGTAGACCAGATTGGTAGAGGCGTGGAGTTGACCAGACAGACCGAGAGCATCCGGCTGAGCAACGGCAAGGTGCAGCTAGCAACCGCGACCAGCTTCGGCCCGCGGCTCACTTCGTTCAGCCTGATTGGCGGCGAGAACGTTCTAGCGGTGTTGGGCGATCTTGGTATCGATCGGCCCGATGGACGCTCCTACTCGCTGCGTGGCGGCCATCGACTGTGGGCGGCACCGGAGCGACCGGAAGTCACCTACGAACCAGACGATGCCGCTGTCTCCATCGTCGAGACGCACTGTGGCGTCGAGGTCACACAGCAAGCTAGCGACGCTGTTGGTCTCGAAAAGATGCTTGGGATCTGTCTTCAGGACCGCACTGTTGAGCTGACCCACGTGTTGACCAATCGGGGCGATCGGCCGATTGAAGTTGCACCATGGGCCATCACTCAGCTCGCCCCGGGCGGGACCGCCATCATTCCGCTCCGGCGCGAACTGGCTGATCCTCACGGGCATCAGCCCAATGCCAATATCACCGTATGGCCGTATTCCGGAGTCGATGACAGCCCGTTCGTGATGCACGATCGGCTGCTGCTTGTCAACGGCGACCGCACGACGCCAACCAAGGTGGGCACCACCCTCGACCGCGGTTGGCTGGCCTATCTGCACGCTGGCGTCGTGTTCGTAAAACGGGCGTTCCACGACCCAAGCGGGAACTACACAGACCTCGGCGCCTCTGGCCAGTGCTACTGCAACTCAGATTTCGTCGAACTTGAGACGGTTGGCCAACTGGCCACGCTGCACCCACAAGAATCTGTCACCCACCTCGAGACCTGGGAGCTCCATCGGGTTAACGACTCAACATCACCTCAAGATATTCCAGAGCTACTCGATCTCGACAGAAGAAGCACCGCATGACCTACGTGATTGGTATCGACTCATCCACCACCGCAACCAAGGCCCAGCTAGTTGATGCGCAGGGTTCCGTTGTCGCAGTGGTCTCTAGTGAGTACGAGTACGAGACGCCACAGCCACTCTGGAGCGAGCAGGCGCCCGACCTGTGGTGGACCGCAACCAAAGCGGCCATCTCAGGGGTCCTCGCAATCGCCGGGGTTCGTGGCGACGAGGTCGCAGCAATCGGCCTTACCGGACAGATGCATGGGTTAGTGCTTCTCGACGAGGCTGGACAGGTCTTGCGTCCCTCCATTCTCTGGAATGACCAGAGGACGAGCGCTGAATGTGACGAGATCCGCGATCGCGTTGGCAAGGACCGTCTGATCCGCATCACCGGTAACGACGCTCTCACGGGATTCACCGCACCAAAGATTCTATGGGTCAGGAACAACGAACCCGAGATCTTTGACAAAGCCCGCCATGTCCTGCTGCCGAAGGACTACGTCCGTCTCCGCCTAACCGGCGAATACGCCAGCGATAAAGCTGGAGGCGCCGGCACCATCTTGTTCGATCTCAGTACAAGAACCTGGTCCGATGAAATCTTGGCGGACCTCGACCTTGACCGCAGCATGTTCCCCGACACCTTCGAGGGGCACGAGGTGACAGGGACGGTTACCACCGAAGCCGCCGCGGCGACCGGCCTGGCGGCGGGGACGCCGGTTGTGGCCGGCGCCGGGGATCAAGCGGCTAACGGGGTGGCGGTTGGCGCCATCGACCCTGGAGTAGTCGGCTTGTCTCTTGGCACATCTGGCGTGGTGTTCACTGCGACCGATACGCCGAGCATCGAACCTGAAGGGCGTCTCCATGCCTTCTGCCACGGGGTTGCAGACCGGTGGCATTTCATGGGCGTAATGCTGTCGGCGGCGGGAAGCCTTCGCTGGCTTCGTGACACTGTTGCCCCAGGTACCGATTTTGGCGATCTATCCGCGGCAGCCGGTGATATTGCTGCCGGCAGCGAAGGCCTGCTATTTCTCCCCTATCTGACTGGAGAGCGAACCCCACATCCGGACCCGTTGGCCCGGGGTGCGTTTGTCGGGCTCACCGTTCGCCACGAGAGAGACCACCTAACACGAGCCGTGCTTGAGGGCGTGTCGTTTGGTCTGCGCGATAGCTTCGAACTCATCCGTTCGGCAGGCAGCGCAGACCTCACTGAGGTCCGCGCTTCCGGTGGCGGGACCCGCAGTCCGATATGGCGGCAGATCCTTGCCGATGTGCTCAACGCCGAGATACGCACCGTGGCGACGGCAGAAGGAGCCGCCCAGGGTGCGGCCATGTTGGCCGCAGTTGGTGCCGGCTGGTTCAGCAGCGCCCAGGAAGCTTCGGCTGCCTGGCTCAAACTCGACCCGGCAACGGCCCCCGGGGACAATGTCGCGGTTTACGGTCAGATCTACGAGAGCTACCGCGGCCTGTACCCAGCCCTTGCCGAGACGATGCACCAACTGAGCGCTCGCTGACCTAGACCACCCGCAGGAAGTCGAAGCGTTCGGAAGATGGGCGGCACCGGGATAGATGGTTCTGCCTGCGAGTGGACCTCTCTCGATCCCTACACTCCGTTCGCATCGAACTCGACTGACCGAGTCTGGCAATGCCAACAACAATACGACCGATCAACCCACAAGATCTGGAAGAGTGCGTCAGCCTCGGGCTAGAGGCGTTCGAGCCCGTTCACTTGTCGATGGAACGGCGCTACGGCAAGGACCTATTCGACAGGTTGCGCCCCGATTGGGAAACCGCACAAGCAGCGCAGATCAGATATCTCTGCAGTGCGGACGACAAGCACAGTGCCGTCGCGGTGACCAATGGCACGGTGTCCGGCTTCATCGTCGTCACGGCGAATGAGGCAACAGGGCTGGCAAGCATCAACACGATCGCGGTGCGCCCGACCGAACAGCGAAACGGGCTAGGAGCATTGCTTGTCGAACACTCCGTTATCGGTCTGCGGCGGTCCGGAATGGCCTTCGCACAGGCATATCTCCGTGACTTCCCCGGTCATGAACCAGCTCGACGCCTATTGGAGCAGGCTGGATTCGCCTCGATGCCGATGCAGCCAATGCCCTTGTACCTGAAGCTCGGCGACGGAGGGCCTGCGACTCATAGCCACGAGAGTATTCGTGCGATCACCGAAGCAGACGTCTCCGACTGCGTGCGATTCGGGTTGGAGTCGTTCCGACCGGTGTACTCCTCGTTCAAGCAGCAACACGGCGAGCAGGTGTACCCTCGGATGTTCCCGAACTGGGAAATCACCCAGGCTGAGTACATCGAATCGGTGTGCGGCAGCACCGACCATGAGACCTTTGTCTACGACTTGGATGGCGCAGTATCAGGGTTCGTTGTATTGGCCATGGGCGACCAGCTACTTGGAGAGATCGAGCTGCTGGCGGTCGATCCCGCCAAGCAAGGAAACGGTATCGGAACAGCACTCAACCAGTTCGCCATCGACCGGTTGACGGGGACCGGTATGGCGTACGCAATCGTCGCGACCGCAGATGATCCCGGTCATGCCGCGGCCCGCCGGTCGTACGCCAAGGTTGGATTCATCCCGATGCCGATCCAATGGAACTTCATGATCGCTGAGCTATAACCAGGCCTCCCCCGCCCAGTTCGAACGCAAGCAAGAGCGAAGACCGCACGACACCGCCGACATCGAGCGGCGAGAGCTGTCGATTGCTAGCGTCCCGCCGGTGACTATTGAGAAACAGCGCGATATGTACGTCGACTTCTTGCGCGCCTTCTCGTTGGTCGTCGTGGTCATCTGGCACTGGGTCTTCACAATCTTGGAACTGACGCCCGAGACCGTTGCACCATCTAATCCGATCGGTTTCACGAGAGGGATGTGGGCGATTACGTGGGTGCTTCAGGTCATGCCTGTGTTTTTCTTCATAGGCGGGTACACCCATCGCCTGGCGTTCGACAACTACGAAACAGGAACCTCACGCAGGTTCCTGAAGCGCCGCTCGAAACGACTCCTGATACCGGCACTGTCACTGGTCGGCATCTGGGTAGGCCTCGGTTTTGTCCTGAAAGCAACCCTCGACGCGGCTTGGACGTGGCCGGCGGTGATCCTGGTGCTGTCTCCTCTGTGGTTTCTTGTCGTCTACCTCGTGCTGGTGGCCATCGCACCATTGGCGATACGAGCCCACTGGCGCTGGGGAGAACTGGTTCTCGTTTGGCTGGTCGGCCTGGCTGCCGTTCTTGACGTACTCCGCTTCCATCACCTGCAGGGCTGGGCCGCCTGGCTCAACTTCATCATCATCTGGGGCCTGGCCCACCAGCTCGGCTTCTTCTACGACCGGCTGGTCGCGGCTCCGCGCCGGATGGCCTGGATGCTCACTTGGGCGGGCCTGTTTGCGCTGATTGCTCTAACCAATATGGGCTTCTACCCCCGTTCGGTCGTCGGCGTACCTGGGGAACGCTTCTCCAACATGGGACCACCGACTCTCGCAATCGTTGCTCTAACCTTCCTCCAGATCGGGCTGGTACTACTGGCGAGAGATTGGGTGCAACATCGTCTCGACACCAGCCCCGGCTGGCAACGAATGTTCCGATGGGTCAATACGAACTCGTTGCCGCTGTATCTGCTCCACACCACGGGGATGGCAATGGTTATTGCAGCTTTGTTTGTGGTATTCGACTACCTGCCACCGGACGAACCCAACATCGAGTGGTGGATATCGCGACCGCTGTGGCTCGTTGGCCCGGCACTGGCTACGTACCCATTCCTGCTGCTGTTTACCAAGGTCAGCGGGCGCCGCAAGGATCCAGTTGGCGCCGACGAGTTAGGCACTTAAGGGACGGTGTCCGCCTGGACACCGTCCCCATGGCTCATCGCCTATCCGGCCGGTGGCGTCTCTGCTTCAACCACACCAACCAGGTTCCCTGCAGGATCGTTGAACAAACCGAAAGTGACCGTACCGGGGACGACGGTGCGCGGAACGACTGTGGTCCCACCGTTCGCCTCCACCTTGCCGAGGTGCTCGTCGACACTGTCGACCTCGATATAGATGGTCTGATAGCTGGGCATATGCTCGTTGCCAGCTCCGATCGCCCCTCCGATACCGCTCTGCTTCTCGTCGACAACGTTGTAATTGTCCATGCCCGGATAGGACTGCATGTCCCAACCAAACAGATTGGTGTAGAAAGCGCCGAGCTTGTCAGCATCTGGTCCCATGAGCTCCCAGTGCACAACCTTGTGTTCTGCCATTTCCCTCTCCTGTCGCCTGACACCCACCGTCTGGGGCGCCCTCGTACTGGTACGACGATCAGTAAACCCGGTTTTCGACAGGTTTGGGCGGTTGAAGTTACAGCACCTGTGTCGCAAGAGGAGTTGGACGGCAACCGCCTAAGGTCTCTTCCATGAGTAGACCCTTTGCCATCGGCGTCCAGTTGCCAGAGGTCGAGCGTGAGGTGCGCTGGCCCGAGCTGCGGCAGATGGCGATTACCGCTGAGGCCGTGGGATTCGATTCAGTCTGGGTGGGCGACCACCTTCTCTATCAAACCCCCGAAGGTGCCAAGGGACCGTGGGAGGCGTGGTCCCTACTCGCCGCCATCGGAGCAGTAACAGATCGCGTCCAAATCGGCCCGCTGGTGGCAGCGACGTCATTCCACAGCCCGGCGATGTTGGCCAAGAAGGCGGCGGCAGTCGACGAGATCTCAAACGGGCGATTGATCGTTGGCCTAGGTGCCGGATGGAATCGGACCGAGTACGAAGCGTTTGGTTTCCCCTTCGATCATCGAGCAAGTCGATTTGAAGAGGCGTTCACCATCATCCGCACCCTGCTGCGTGACGGGGCCATAGACTTCGATGGCGACTACTACACGGTCCGTGATTGTGAACTGGTCCCCCGTCCTCGCCCCGGTGGCCCACCGCTGATGGTGGGTTCGCAGGGACCGCGGGTGTTGCGAGCAACTCTCCCGCACGTCGATATGTGGAACGCTTGGCATGCCTGGTACGGCAATACCCCGGCCGGTCTGCGCAAGATGTTGGACACGCTCGATGCAGCCTGCATCGAGGTAGACCGCAACCCGCTTGAGGTGAAACGGACCGTCGCCATCATGATCCAGGCCCCAGGGGGTCAGGGACGCCAGTACGGCGACAGCGAGCACAAGGGGTCCGACGCCATCGCCGGAACACCAGCTGAAGTGGCAGAGGCACTGCTTGGGTTCGCTGGGCTCGGCCTCGACCATGTGCAGTTGGTCGTCGATCCGATCACTATCGAGTCCATTGAATGGCTCGCAGGAACGCTGGCCATTCTCGATGCTGGGTAGCTGGAAACGTCTCTAAAAGACTCCCTCGCACAAAAGCATGCCTGGTCTGGTCCATTGTGTGGCTACACTTAGGCTTGCGTGCGCACAAAGCGCACAACGCCAGCTCCCACGTTACAGTCCGTCTGAGGGAGTACCGCAGAGTCTGCAGGCCGAGATCACCTTGTTTGTGAGCCTTCGATTGCAACCAGGCGGGGCGTCTGCCCCCCGACGGGTCCAACGCTTCTGAAGGAGCAAAACAATGTCCACAAACATCTACGTAGGTAACCTCACATTTGGTACCTCGTCATCTGACCTCCAGGCCCTCTTTGAGGAGCACGGCGAGGTTGTCAAGGCTCAGGTCATCTCGGATCGGGATACCGGCCGCTCCCGCGGTTTCGGCTTTGTCGAGATGGCATCCGGCGACGACGCAGCCACAGCTATCCAAGAGCTAAATGGCAAGAGTGTCGACGGACGCGACCTCACTGTGAATCAGGCTAAAGAACGCTCCCGTTGAGCTCAGCTCGGCCGAGACCGGTTGACGGCGGACGACAACGATGTGTCGGATGCGGTCATCCAAAAGTGGAGCATCGCGGCGATATCGGGTGCACAGTGCCCAGATGTCCATGCGCTGCTTATCTTCTGCCGGAAGAAAAGCTGGCGAAGAAGAAGACCTAGGTCCGGCTTGACAACTATTGAGAGGCCCCTGCTTCGGCGGGGGCCTCTTGCTATTGCGGCCCAGCCTATAGTCAACCGGGTCGAATACACCCCGCCGAGGATGGTCGATGAGCGATACCAACAGCGAGTTTCGTCCCGAAAGCGATGACGATTGGTGGGCCGTCGGTGAGCTGTTCAGCCTTGCCGTTGACCAGCTTTCGGCTCCCGTCGAAGGAATGCATCGGGCCATCGCCGATCGCTGGCTCGGCCTTGCTGGAGAGTCTGCCGATCCGGTGCGGCGTGGCTACGACACCGTCACCAGAACGGTCTACGGTGCCGTGCGGATCGGTGGTCGGGCACTAGGGGCAGTCGTCCCGATGATGGCCTCGCTGATCGGGCGGAAGCACACCGCATCGGAACGGCCGGGATCTCACATTACGAGTGGTCTCCGCGCCTGGGCAAACGGTCTGTGGGGTGATGAGCTCGAGGCGCGCGGCAGCAAACTCGCCGTACCCATGAGTTTTTGCGATGCGGGTGGAATGCAGGTCGACCCAACTCCTTCTTCGACAGCCAAGGCCTTCCCCAACCCAACCGGCGATGTCGTCGTGCTGCTCCACGGCCTTGGAGAATCCGAACGGAGTTGGCAGAGCCGAACTGACGTACATCCCGACCTAGCCGACGTTCTCGCAGCCGAGTCGCTGGTTCCTGTCTTTGTTCGCTACAACACGGGCCGCCATGTCTCGGACAACGGCGCACAGCTGGCAGACCTGCTCGACCAATTGGAATCAAGCTGGCCCGTGCCCGTTCACAGGATCAGCTTCGTCTGCCACTCAATGGGCGGCCTCGTCGCCCGCAGCGCCATTGCGGCCGGCCGTTCCGCCAGCCATGGCTGGGCGGCAAGGGTTGCGCACCTCGTGACTCTCGGAACACCACATCTCGGCTCTCCGCTGGAGAAGGGGGCAAATCTGCTGGCTTGGGGGCTCGATGTCACCCCCGAGACCCGCCCTCTTGGTGATTTCCTACGGGGCCGGAGTGTCGGTATCAAAGATCTTCGTTTTGGCTCAACTAGTGAGCACGAGTGGGCAGAAGTTGATCCGGACACATTGCTCAATGCCGCAATCGGAGACGTCGCACCACCCTCGGGGGTGTCGCAGCATTTCATTGCAGGTGTGGTGACCAAAGACGAGTCGCATCCGGTCGGTGCCCTGCTGGGCGACCTCGTTGTTCGGGTCGGTAGCGCAACCGGGAAAGGGCGACAACGGCGGGTCGAATCATCCGATGCTTTGGTGGTCGGAAGGCAGCGCCATTTCGACCTACCTACCGACCCGGAGGTACACAAACAGGTTGCGGTCTGGCTACTCACCGACCCGGTCTGAGGGGTCAGATGTCCCCGATGGCCCGGTGGAGAAACGCCGCCATTTGGGCCCGAGTCACCGTGCCGGCTGGACAGAAGCGGTCGTTGTCCGGCGGGTTGCATCCCTTGGTCACGCCCGCCGTTGCCAGCATGTCGATTTGATCCTCAAAGATCGATTGCTCATCGTCTGCGAACGGATTCCCTTCGCCGGCATCGTCATAACCAAAGGCCCGGACCAAGAACGCAGCAAGTTGCCCGCGAGTGACCGGTTCATCGGGACAGAAGGTGTCTTTGCCACATCCTTTGGTTATTCCTTTGGCCGACAACCATTGGATGTCCGCCTGGAACACCGAACCAACCGCGTCTACAAAGGGAGTCGATCTCTCAGTCACCGGTCCCGCATCGCCCAGGGCCCGATGGAGGAATGCCGCAAACTCTCCTCTCGTGACATCTGCGTCGGGGCAGAATCGATCGCCGAAGGGTTGGTTGCACCCTGATGTAACGCCGCGAGCAGCCATCCATTCGATGTCTGCCTCGAATAACGATGTCCCGTCATCGCAGAACCTATTGCCGTCTGTTGGTGAGAAGCCGTAACACCAGATGTTGTCCATGCCGACGTAGGTGAACTCCCAGGCCTCGGGGCGCGGACCCTGCAGGGTGGCGTTGGGCGGGTAGCTCGGTACCCATCCGTGCTTCTTTGCGTTCGCATAGTTATTGGCCGCCAGCCAGGCATAGGCGGGCGAATTCTTGAAACTGGTGAAGGCGTACCCCGGCTGGGTGATGTCGATGGCATATCCGGTGTGGTGCTTTGAATAACCGGGAACAGCGACAGATCTGAGGCGATAGTCGATCGCCGCCTCGGTGTAGGAGCTCAAGCGCCGCAAGAGTATGTAGACCTGGGTGCTGTGGCTCCGGTATGCGGAACGTAGGACAAGCGTGTGCCCCGCCGCCGTTGCCGCCGTTTTGAGTTCTGTCCATGCGGCTACTGCAGACGGCTGTATCGATAGTCCACTCACACTTGCCAACGGACCGGCCGGAAGGGGTCGACGGACATACCCTCTGGCCGCCCCTACGGCCCTGATACGAGCATCGACAGTGCCGTTCCCGGTCATTGCTGGCGCAGGTCCGATCGGTGCAAGATTGTCAAGCGTTGCATTGGTGAATAGATCGTTGAACTCGTCATCGGTGAAGACCGGCAATTCTTGCGCAAGGGCAGCTGTCCCTGACGCAAGAATGGTCACGACTAGCCCGGCGGTGAGGTATCGCCGCCACTTTCCGGATATGAATCCCACCTGCGAACCACCCACCTTGACCTACGGATCGACGGTACCGCCCAACTTCGCCATCATCAAAACGAAAGACAACTGACGATATTCCGACGTTTCTACGTCGCTTCTGGACCAATCGGTCCGAATTTCGATGTCATGACCGCGGGACGATCACTTAGCCACAACACCGATCTGGTTCTGGGCGATGCGATGTTTCTGCTTTGGGAAAACGGCTACGAGGCAACCTCGCTCCGCAAACTCATAACGCGATGCAGCTTCGCTCGCCGATTGAGGATCTACGCTCCTGAGAACAGCTTCTTGTCGTCTCCGGTAAAACGAGCAATCCAGAGACCGCTGTTCATGTCGCTTATGTACAGCCGATCTCCATCGACGAGGACGTCCCAAACCATCGGGAAGCTCTTGGTGCCGTCTGGTGCCGTCCAGTAGTCCTGCGGGTCAACGCTGGGAGGAGGCACGAAATAGCCAATCTCCGCGGGTGCTGCGGGG
>JASJHC010000318.1:0-12632 GCA_033791245.1 Acidimicrobiia bacterium
GCGCACTCCTGTTTGTGGTCGCTCCCCAGTTTCTAGCCGACCCGCGGGTCCGTCCGTTCACTGGCGTGGTGGTCCACGTCGACCAGTCGTTCACCTGGCACGGTCCGCTTGTGATCGATGCCCCGATCACTCTCACCGGACGCGTCGAGAAGGTTCGCGAACGCGGCGGCCGCTTCTTCGTAACGTTTGTTGCAGAAGTTGAGACGGGTGACGGTGAGAGATTGCTGGATGCGGTGTCGACTTTCCTAATGGGCGAGAGCGTTACCTCAGAGGAGACCGACGACCCCGGCGAACCGCCGGTCTGGCAGCGCGAGCTCAACGAGCTCCCGACTCCACGACCCCGACCCGCGGTCGGTGAGCGGTTTGCAGTGACGAACAAGTCGGCGAGCAGGTTGGATCTCGTGAAGTATGCGGCGGCATCGGGCGACTACAACCCGATTCACTTTGATCACGATGCAGCAAGGGCCGCAGGCCTCGACGGCATCGTTGTGCACGGGTTGCTCATGTCCGCGTGGGCCGCACAGGCGGCGGCGCAATTGAGTAATCGTCCTGATCCGATCGCCCATCTCAAGTACCGATATCGCAATGCGCAGCGGCCCGGAGCACCTGCGCAGGTGTCTGGTTCAATCGCAGACATCGCACCGGATGGAGCCGACTGTCAGGTCTCGCTCGTTGTCTCGTCCGGCGACGAGAAGCTCGTAACGGCGACCGGTGTTGCCAGGCTGGACGGGTAACCCGATGCCCCCAGAACGAGTCAGACCTAACGACGAGGAGCTGCTTGCACTAGCGATGGCTGGTGACCGAGCCGCCTTCTCCGAATTAGTACGAATACACCAGGACGGGGTTTACACCTTGGCACTTCGACTCGTTGCCGACCGAGAGCTTGCTGCGGACATTTCGCAGGAGGCTTTTGTCCGTGCGTGGCGTGCGCTCCCGAGCTTCCGCGGTGACGCCAAATTCTCCACATGGATGCATCGCATCACCGTGAACGTGGCGTGGACGCAACGTCGCAAACAACGTCGCCATCGGGCCGATCCGATCGACGAGTCGTTCACTGAGCCCGCATCCGAGTCGATTTCTCCCGAGCGAGCTGCCGAGTCGGCAGCGATTCAAGGAAGCCTTCGTCTTGCGTTGAACGAGTTGCCAAAGCCAACCCGTACGGTTGTGGTGTTGAAAGATGTTTATGGCTGGACCCATGGCGAGATTGCGCAGCATCTCGAGATCACGGTGGCGGCCGCCAAGGTTCGGCTGCACCGCGGTCGTAAGCAACTGAGAGACAGGCTGTGGTCCGAGATGGAGGTCGAAGCATGAAACCCAGTTGCCGTGTCGTGAGGTCTATTGCACCATCCACGGACGTTGCCGGCCTCTCCAGGATTCTTGAAAGCCACGTGAATTCCTGTCTGTCTTGTCAGGCAGAAATGGTGCGCTACGCCAAGCTGCAGCGACAATTAGCTTCGCTGGCTGACGTTGCTGTAGAGGCACCCGCCCCGCTGGTCGCCGCGGTCGAAGAGGCAATAGCTTCGGGCCACAGTCCCGAAGATGTACTCGCAGACGAGTCCCACCTGGCACGCGTTGTTGCTGCCGCCGGAGCTGTCGTGGCTGCTGCCGCCGGCGCCGTCGCTGTCGCGGTGTGGCGGCATTCGCGACCGGTTGCGTAACTGCGATACTCGCAGGATCGCCTCGCTAGCCAGTTGTCAGGTTTACACTTAGGGGTCATACCTCATATACTCCCCGCCGGGCCCGAGGCCTATGTTGAGGGGTGTAGCTCCAATTGGCAGAGCGGCGGTCTCCAAAACCGTAGGTTGTGGGTTCGAGTCCCGCCACCCCTGCTCAGTAAGGAAGGATTGAAACGTGAACCGAGAAATGCGACGCCTCCAGGCCAAGGAGGAAGAGCGCGCTAAGAAGCGCCGCAAAGCTGCTCCGCAGCAGCGCAAGCGCGAGCGCGTCGGTTTCCGTCAGTTCCTCCGTGAGGTGCGACAAGAGTTGAAGAAGGTTGCTTGGCCCACCAGGGAAGAGACCGCCACCTTCACCGTGGTCGTCCTTGTTGTGACCACCGCCGTCACCGCCTACACATTTTCTCTCGACTTTGGGCTGAAGAACTCGATCCTCAAACTGCTCGACGCGGTGGGATAGCAATGACTCTCGAAGTTCCAGAAAGCAAAGAGACTCAATCAACCGCGGTCGACGAAGCTGGCGAAGCCGAAGAGGCTGTCGAAGCTGAGGAAGTCGCCGCCGTTGCTGAGATCGTCCTGCCCGTTCTCCCTTCCAGCCCGTACGATCTTCCGGGTGGCTGGTACGTCGTTCATTCCTACTCCGGTTATGAGAAGAAGGTCAAGGCCAATCTCGAAACCCGAGTGAAGTCGATGCATCTCGAAGACCGTGTGTTCGACGTCGTCATTCCGATGGAAGAGGTTGTCGAGTTCAAGTCGGGGCGCAAGGTAACCGTGGAGCGCAAGAAGTTCCCTGGGTACATCTTGGTCCGTCTCTACATGGACGACGACACCTGGTACGCCGTTCGCAACACACCTGGTGTCACCGGGTTTGTCGGCTCGGCGCAAAAGCCAGTTCCGTTGTCGCGACGCGAGGTGGAACGGATTCTCGGTGTCCGCAAGGACGACGAGTCGGGAGCAGAAAAGAAGGAACCCACGTTCAAGCCGGCCTGGGAGGTTGGCGAGACGATTCGGGTAGTCGAAGGTCCCTTTGCCGATTTCAACGGCATCATCGAGGACATCAACGTGGACCAGTCCAAGGTGCGGGTTCTTGTCGACATCTTTGGTCGCGAAACCCCGGTCGAACTCAACTTCGACCAGATTCTCAAGTACTAATTCCAAGCGAGGTTTAGAAAATGGGCCGCAAGAAGCTGATGACGACGCTCAAGTTGCAGATCCCCGCCGGGCAGGCAAGCCCGGCGCCGCCGGTTGGTCCGGCGTTGGGTCAGCATGGTGTCAACATCATGGATTTCGTCAAGGCGTACAACGATGCGACGAGTGGACAGGCGGGCACCATCATTCCCGTCGAGATTTCGATCTACGAGGATCGCAGTTTCACCTTCATCACCAAGACGCCGCCGGCTGCAGTCATGCTGCGTCAGGCCGCGAAGTTGGAGAAGGGCTCACCGGAGCCACACAAGGAGAAGGTCGGTAGCGTCACCCGCGATCAGGTCCGTCACATCGCTGAGACCAAGATGGTTGACCTGAATGCCAACGACATCGACGCTGCCATGAAGATCATCGAGGGTACTGCCCGTTCCATGGGTATCACTGTCGCCGGCTAGTCACAACAAAATCGGAGGCTGCGGGCTGTGCCCAAAGCCCCGCAATGTGGGAGGGGAGCCATCCCCGTCTGAACCACCGGAGGTAAGCAAATGGCTAAGAACAAGAACACTGCTGCAGCGAAGGGTCAGTACGACAAGTCCTCGCTCTATGGACCTGCCGATGCGGTCGCGCTGGCTCGGAGCATGGCTTTCGCCAAGTTTGACGAGAGTGTCGACATCGCCTTCAACCTTGGCATCGACGCCAGGAAAGCGGATCAACTGGTCCGCGGCACAGTGAGCCTTCCTCATGGAACAGGCAAAGAGATCCGGATCGTCGCGTTCGTCAGTGGTGCCGATGTGGCCGCAGCCGAAGAGGCCGGTGCCGATATTGTCGGTGGCAAGGAACTGGCCGAGGAGATCTCCGCCGGCCGTGCCCTGGATTTTGATCTCGCCATCGCCGCACCGGACATGATGTCTCATGTTGGAAAACTCGGTTCGATTCTCGGACCACGGGGCCTCATGCCGAATCCCAAGAGCGGCACCGTGACCAAGGATGTTGGCAAGGCCATCAAGGAGTTCAAGGCTGGTCGTGTCGAGTATCGCAACGATCGTTACGGCAACGTGCACATCCCGATCGGGAAGGTCTCCTTTGAGGCCGAGCAATTGGCCGACAATCTTGCTGTCATTGCCGACGAGATCATCCGCAACCGTCCCCCGGCAGTCAAGGGTCGTTTTGTGCGCAAGGTAACGGTGTCCTCCACGATGGGTCCTGGTGTGAACATCGATGTTTCTGGTCTTGAGGACATGGTGAAGGAGCTCCACTAGCGTCCCCAGCCGCAGATGGCTAGACCACCGAGAGTGGTCGTTTGACGCCATTTGACTACATTCCCATTGGATTTTAGGGATCGCCTGCGATATGATCTGGAACACAACTTACAGATCAACGGGGAATCCCTAAGGCCGGTGGCAGGACGATCCACCACCGTTCCGAGGGCGGATTTCGACCACAATTGACACAGACCAGACCCTACCCTGGTCGTCACGAGTGGTGCGTGTAGATGGCTTCCTGGCCCGCCGTCTGCCGAATCCTCAAGAGCGAACCGCTCTCCCGACCTTCGGGTTTCTCGTTATAGACGAAACGTCCGGCGCAATCCGGACGTTTCGTCTTTCTTGTCAGTGACTCCCCGCGAGTTCAGGCTTCCGGAACATCGTCCAGCGATCGGGAAGGCCCAATGGCCGGTGTTACGCTGTATCGCGGCCATCGGCGCTGCCGCAACACGAGGAGGAGCTCGGTCTTGAAAGTGGTGATTCTGTGCGGTGGCAAGGGTATCCGGATCCGCGAAGTGTCTGACGAACTCCCCAAACCGATGGTTCGGATTGGCCGATATCCCATTCTGCAACACATCATGGAAACCTACAGCGCACATGGTTTCGAGGATTTCATCCTCGCTCTCGGCTACCGGGGATGGCAGATTAAGGAGTACTTCCTGAACTATCGGGCTGCCACCCAGGACCTCGAACTCAATCTCAGGGACGGCACATCGACCACGCACAACGCCGAAGCCGCAATACCGCCATGGAAGGTCATCCTGGCGGAGACCGGACTGGACTCCCAGACAGGGTCGCGGGTCTCCCAGATCCAGCGATACACCGACGGAGACCCGTTCTTCCTGACCTACGGGGACGGCGTCGGAAATGTGGATGTCAGCGCACTTGTCGATTTCCACCGCTCCCATGGGAAGCTCGCCACCATCACCTCCGTGCGACCCCCGTCACGATTTGGTGAATTGCTGATCGAAGGCGACAACGTCAAGCGTTTCGAAGAGAAGCCACAAGCGCACGGTGGCTACATCAATGGTGGGTTCTTTGTCTGCGAGCAAGGGGTATTCGATTATCTTTCTGATGACCCGACCCTGTCATTCGAGCAGGAGCCGCTGCGGAGACTCGCCGAGGATGGACAGTTGATGACCTTCAAACACGATGGCTTCTGGATGCCCATGGACACATCACGCGAGTACATCCTGCTCAACGACATGTGGAAGAAGGGTGACGCACCCTGGGTCTCCAAGCCGGGGAGCGGCGGCTAGTGGCATTTGGTTCGTTCTACACGGGCAAACGAGTGCTAGTAACCGGCGACACAGGATTCAAGGGCAGCTGGCTTTGCGAGTGGTTGCTCATGCTCGGCGCTGAAGTCCACGGGATCGGGCTCGAGCCCGACACCGACCCCTCGATATTCGAGACCATGGGGTTACGCGATCGAATTCGGCATCAAACCATCGATATCCGTGACCGTACCGCCATCCACACGGCAGTTGCCGAGTTGCAGCCAGAAGTCGTATTTCATCTTGCCGCACAATCCTTGGTCCGCCGGTCGTATATCGAACCGCTCGACACGCTTGAATCCAACGTCATCGGAGCCGCCAACGTGCTGTCGGCCATCCAGCATGCCGCCAGAGACCATGATTCTTCGTGCGCTGTCGTCGTTGTCACGTCAGACAAGTGTTACGAGAACAACGAGACCGGCGAGGCTTTCCGCGAGACGGATCCTATGGGTGGCGCTGATCTATACAGTGCCTCCAAGGGGGCTACAGAGCTGGTCGTGTCCGCCTGGCGCAGCTCCTTCCTCGGAGAGACAAACGTCTCTGTGGCGACCTGCCGAGCAGGCAATGTGGTCGGCGGTGGCGACTGGGCCGAAGATCGAATTGTGCCCGACTGCGTCCGATCTCTGCGCTCCGGTGCCACGGTTTCGGTGCGTAGCCCGGTTTCGGTGCGTCCCTGGCAGCATGTGCTCGAACCGCTCTGCGGCTATCTGGTTGTCGGATCCCGCGTTCAGACAACGCCTGCGGTGGCATCGGCATGGAACTTTGGCCCGAATCCGGAATCGCATAAGACTGTTGGTGAGCTCGCCGAAACCGTCGTTGCCAACTGGGGGTCCGGCGAGTGGAAGGCCGAGCCAGCAGCGGACGGCATGCACGAGGCGATCCTGTTGAATCTCTCGATTGAGAAAGCGATCAATGACCTCGGCTGGCGTCCGGTATGGGACTTCGCGTCCACTGTCGAAACAACGATCGACTGGTATCGGGACGTAGCGGAATGGAGTCCGGCCGACACCGCGGAATACACCCGCAACCAGATCGCAAGGTATCAGCGGGATGCAGAGAGTCTGGGGCTTCCGTGGGCGATCAGCTAGGCAGCATTTCCTCCCGGTCCGGGCGATCAGGAGTTGCGCAACGTGGCGGCCTGCGCATGCTCATCGCAGGGATGCACGGCTTCATTGGTAGCCACATCGCACAAGCGGCTCAATCGGCTGGCGTCGACGTAGTCGGGCTGTCGCTGGAGGGCGACATCGAAAAGTCCCGGCGGTTTCATGAATCGATCGGGCTGAGTTCAGTCGTCTCCATCGCTGGGGATGCGACCGACGCCGACGTGCTCCGGGCCGCCATCGATCGATACGAACCGGACATCTTCGTCAACGCCGTCGGCGTCATCCGGACACCGCCGACGACACGATGGCTCGCAGACTATGCAGTGAACTACGCCACAGCCGCCGCGACCGTCGACGCCCTTGCGATGACTGATAGCGCAGAGAAACCGTTCGTTATCTGGATCGGGTCGCAGGCCGAGTATGGCGAGGCCACACCACCGTGGACCGAGACCACTCCGGCACAACCGTCTTCGGCGTACGGCGCCAGCAAGCAAGTCGCTTCGGCTCTCATACTGGCCGGACAGAGATCCAAGCTGTTCGACTCCTGTGTCGTCCGGCTGCCCATCGTGTTCGGTCCCGGCCAGGCGCCGACTCTCATCATCGCCAGCGCCATTTGCAGCGCCCTTGGTGGGCGCAAACTGCCAATGACCGCCGGTTCGCAGCGGCGCCGGTTCGCATATGCTCCCGATATCGGGTCGTCAGTTGTCGCGCTCGGCCGACAAGGGACGTCGGGTTCGACGCCTGCGTTGATGAACTTCCCCGCTTCCGAGCCGATCGAGATTCGTTGGGTGGTCCAGCTTCTCGAAACGCTGATGCCGACGATGCAGGTCGACTTGGGGGCGTTGGAGTACCGACCAGGAGAGCAGTTGGACGCGTGGCCCGACTGCAGCCTTGCCGAATCGATTGGGCTGACCGCGCTGACCCCACTCGACCAGGCTTTGGCTGAGACTGTCGCTTGGTATCAGGACAATCCTTGGTTCGCCGAGGACTTCGCCTCATGAGTAGCCAACTTGAGATCGAAACGGCGGTTTTAGGTGCGGGTCTCGCAGGGCTGGGCTTTGCGATCGAACTTCCCGGGGTACGGATCTTCGAAGCGAAACAGCATCCTGGCGGCCACGCATATTCGCATCAGGCAGGTGGGGTGTTCTTCGATGAGGGAGCCCATATTTCCCACACCAAAGATTCGACCTTCCGCGACTTGATACACCAGACCGCCGGAGCCGTTCATACCGGTCTCGCCAGATCAGTTCGGAATCGCTGGCACGGAGTGTGGACCGGCTACCCAGTGCAAAACCATCTGCGCGACCTTCCCGAGGAAGCAAGGATTTCCGCCCTAATAGATTTGGTAGTTGCGCATACCGACGCCACCGAAGTGAAGGCGCCCACTTATCGCGACTGGTGTACTCAGCAGTATGGCGACTATCTAACCGACAACTTCTACGAGGAGTTCACGACCAAGTATTGGCGTCGGGCCACCTCCGAGTTGGCGACCGATTGGTTGGGGGGCCGTCTCATCCCGTCTGATCTACCAAACATCATCACGGGTGCCTTCAGCGACAAGATCGCCAACCAGGCAACATTCGCAACGTTCCATTACCCGAAGCGGGGAGGGTTCTTTGGGTTCTTCGAAGACCTCTATGCGGACCTCGACATTCGGTTTGGGAGCAAAGTCGCTGACATTGATCTGCATCGCAAAACACTCTCCTTCGAGTCTGGTGCCGAGGAAAGCTTCGAGCGCCTGGCGAGCTCCATCCCATTGCCAACACTCATCAATGCCATCAAAGACGTACCGGCCTCAGTCCGTGATGCCGCCGGTCAGCTGCATCACACGAAGATGCTCTGCGTCAACGTGATTGTGGAGCGCACCGACTTGATCGATTCGCCCTGGTGCTACATCTACGACCATGACATTGAACCAGCCCGCATTTCGTTCCCAGCCAACCTCTCGCCGGGGAGCGTCCCCGGCGGCTCGTCGGCGATCCAAGCCGAGATCTTTCGTGACCACAATGAGCCATGGGGTGACCAAGACGCCCTTGCCGAGGCCACCGTCCAACAGTTGGGAGACCTTCTTGGGTTCGATCCACAACGGGATGTCACCACCGTGCACACGATCGACGTTTCGCATGCGTATGTCGTTTCCGACCACAATCGGGCCAACGCCGTGGACCACGTCCTGTCGTGGCTCTCTGATCAGCAAGTCACCAGCATGGGTTTGTACGGCAAGTGGAAGTACCTGTGGTCTGATGCTGCGTTCCGATCGGGACAGCAGGCTGCGGCAAACATGAAGGCGCAAGATGGGCACAACTGAGGTCACGCTGGCGTTGCCGGCGTACAACGAGTCGGAAAATATCTCCTCTGTTCTCGACGAATCGATAGCCGCGCTGGAACATCTCGGCAAGACATGGGAAGTGATCGTGATCGACAACTTCTCAAGCGACAACACAACCGAAATTGCCAAGACCTATGCAGAACGTGATCCCAGAGTACGAGTCATCCGGCACGAGAAGAATCGGCTGTACTCGGGTTCATGTGCGACCGCCATCCGCGAGGCGAATGGTGAGTTCGTGGCGATCATGGATTCCGACGGGCAGGCTCTGGCTGCAGATCTGCCGCTGTTCATCGAACGCCTCGACAAGGGCGCCAATCTGGTGTTTGGCTGGAGGAAGAAGCGCAATGATCCGTTTTCCAGACTGGCGATCTCCGCGGTCTTTAACTGGCTAGGGAAACTGAAACTGAAGTTCCCCTTCCACGACCTCAACTGTGGCTACCGCGTCTTCGATCGCACCTTCCTCGACGTCGCTGAGATCAATCACGAAGTCAACATGGCCAATCCAGAACTCTATGTCCGCGCCTACAACGCGAACCTCAAACTGGATGAAGTCGCCATCCAACATCTTCCGCGTGCCGGTGGAGGTTCGTCTCACGACTTCCTGCGCAGTTGGAAGCTGTTCTTGATTGTGAACCGCTACTTCTCGGCGCTCCGCAAAGAGATGAAGACCCGCTAGTCGAGACGGTTCCCGATGTGGACAACCGCCCGATCGTCAAGAGGTCGCCGGATCGCTCGAGCCGCGGTGGCGATTACTGCGACGACTAGCCCGGCAAGCAGCGGAGCGGTTAGCCAGACCACTAAAACGGTGTGCTTGGGAAGTTCCATGTAGCCGTCACCGATAGGAGTGACCAACATCGCCAGAATGGCGCTGGTCCCGAGGAACGCGGCGCTCATGCCATAGGATCGCCACACCGGATCGGATCTCCTTCTGATAGCCGCCCCAGTGCCGAGACTGACGGCGAGCAGCCAGACCGCGGGAAGCCATACTGCGATCCCGGTGCGCAGGCCCTGGAGTGTCGCCGACATCGGATCCCAGCGATCTGTGAGGGGTGCTTGCGCGGTAGTTCCGCTCAGACCTTTGCCAGTCCCTTCGTAGTTGCCAAGGTATGGCACGCGAAAGTCGGGCATAGCCTCGATCGTCTCCCCCAACATGGTCAGGAGACGATCGGGGTGACGAATCAGGAACCGCAACTGCTTGCCGCGGGTCATCTGCTGCTGGAACCGTTCGTAGTCAGGGTGATCGCCGGCGTTGCCACCCGGGTTGAAGAAGTTTGTTCCTGCGT
Organism: Acidimicrobiia bacterium; assembly: GCA_033791245.1. Taxonomy (GTDB): domain Bacteria; phylum Actinomycetota; class Acidimicrobiia; order Spongiisociales; family UBA5794; genus JAAETI01. The sequence goes on from JASJHC010000318.1 coordinate 10,071, forward strand.
ACGGCGCCAGACTCGTCGGCAACCCCATCTCTGCCAGGTCTGCGACGGGGTCATCGGATGCGGCCAAGATCCCAAAGAACATCGAGTTGTATTCGTTGGCGTCGGCAAAGAAGCTGCCATCGGAATTGGAATAGACAGCAGCACCACCAACCAACACGATGGCAGTCAATATTGGCCCGACCATGCTCCGCCAGGTGAGCCGACCTACTAGCCAGGGCATCACCAGCAGCATGGCAACCGTCGGGATGACGAGGACCAGTAACTGTGCTTTGGCAGTGATCGCAAACAGTGCAACGACGGCAACAAGGAGGTAGTCAATGAGGCGGTGGTCGTCCATCCTGGCGTGACGGGCAACTACGACGAGCAGGGCAGCCGAACCAATGAACGCCGCCGGGTCCGAGTAGTAGGAGGTCAAGTAGCTAACGAATCCGATATCGGCCCACAAGGCGAAGGAGATCGCCACCAAGGTGGTCTTGACCCAAACCCGACCCGGTAGGGCATGAACAGCAAGAGCAGCAATGGCACCAAGCGACAATGCTCCCAGGACGCCGAGGTAGCGGATGTCGAACTCGCTCGACGATATCGCCAGCCCATACAGAGTGAGCACTGGCCGGATCATGAGACTCATCGATGTCGGGTATGTGTATATGTTTGTGGCGGCATCCTGGACACAGACCCGCGCGCTGTTCGTGGCGAGCGTGAAGTCGAGGCTGAGCCGCTGCGGCACATCAATGCCGAATCGACACCACAGTCGCGCTCCATCACCGTTGTTCGCCAGACCGATGTCTTCCCCAAGGAACAGCTGCATAATCACAGCGGACGCAACAACGACCCCGACCAACACTGGCAGGGCCAATCTATTCGGGCTTGGCCTAGTCCGAGACCATGAGGTTGCTATGCGTCGCGGCCAAGTACGGGTGCGGATCGGTTTCATTCCTAGCTTTGTTCGGCGGTCGTGGACCTGTCTCCGACGCCGTCGATAATAGGGAATTGGTGGGCGACAGCTATGACTTCGACCACGGTGCCTTTGCGCAGCTTCGAGACCTCAGTTACTGTCACGTCCGCACAACCTCATACCTCGACCCAAGACCGCGGGTGCCACGTCTCGGACAGGCGTAAGTCGCAGCAGCGACGCCAGCGCAGGTTGCTTTCCAAAAGCTCCCTCCCTGTCTTGGTGGGAGTTTCATCTTTTTGAAGAAGGCTTCAAATCCTTGAGACGCCCATCCGGTAGAAGAATTGTGTGCGTAAACCAGTAGGAGGAAGACACATGGCAAGACCAGAAAAGGTCCAAGCCGTCGCCGAGATAAAAGAACGTCTCGAGCGATCTCAAGCAGTGTTCCTCGCTGAGTACGCCGGTTTGTCGGTAAAGCAGCAGCAGACGCTGCGGCGTGGGCTTCGCGAAGGCGGAGCCGAGTTCCAGGTTGTGAAGATGACCCTGGCGCGCCGTGCCGCCGCTGAGCTTGAGCTTGCCGACCTCGACGAGCTATTTATCGGACCGACCGGTCTGGCGTTCGCAGACGGTGACCCCGTCACCGCCGCCAAGGCGCTCAAGGATTTCGCAAAAGAGAATGAGGCGTTCACCATCAAAGGTGGCCTCCTTGGACGCGAATTCCTAACGCCGGAGCGGATCAGCGAACTCGCAGACATCGAGTCCCGCGAGGTGTTGTTGTCGAAGATTGCAGGTGTGATGCAGGCACCTATGGCGAACCTTGCCGGTTTGCTGGCTGCCCTGCCTCGCAACCTTGCTTCGGCAATGCAGCAGCTTGTAGAGAAGAAGGAAGAGGCAGGCGGGGGAGAAGCCCCAGCAGCCGAAGCCGATTCTTCTGATGAAGAGCCCGCAGCGACCGCCGATGCCGCCGATGCTGACGCATCGGTTGAAGACGCATCGGTTGAAGATGCATCGGTCGATGAAGAAGTAACCGGCGAGACCGTCGCCGCCGATGCATCGGTTGAAGATGCACCGGTGGAAGATGCTGCTCCGGCTCCAGAGGAGACCGAAGAAGCTGACAAGCCAGCCGAAGCCGTTGCGGAGACCGAGGATGCCCCAGAGGCGGCCGCGGACTCTGCGGAGTCTGACGACTCCGGCGACGACGAGGCAGATTCAGACGGTGACGACGCGAAGTCCGTTGACAAAGACCAGGCCGAAACGGCCGAGGAGGCATAACCATGGCCAAGGCAAAGATGACGACCGAGGATCTCCTCGGCGTCTTCGAGGAGATGAGTGTCCTCGAACTATCCGAATTCCTCAAAGCATTTGAGGAAAAATTCGATGTGACCGCTGCTGCTCCGATGGCGATGGCCATTGCTGCGCCCGCCGGCGAAGCTGCAGAAGAAGAGCAAGACGAGTTTGACGTCGTACTGACCGCGATCGGATCTGCGAAGATTCAGGTCATCAAGGTTGTGCGTTCGCTTACCAGCTTGGGTCTCAAAGAAGCGAAGGCAGTTGTCGATGACGCACCGAGCGCAGTGCTCGAAGCTGTCGACAAAGACGCTGCTGAAGCCGCTAAGGCACAGCTTGAAGAAGCTGGCGCCTCAGTGGAACTCAAGTAGCACTACTCGCTC
>JASJHC010000319.1:0-9275 GCA_033791245.1 Acidimicrobiia bacterium
AGATGATGTGGCTGTGACCAAACGAGGAGGAAGCCGTGACCAAGCCAGACACCACCCCCGAGGAACGAGCCCGCAATCGCCTAAACGAATTCACCGGACTGATGTGGCACATCGCCACGTTTGTCATCGTCAATGGGTTCCTGTGGATCATCGTGCCAAGGGCTGCCTTGTGGGTAACGATCATGTGGGGAATCGGTCTTGCTTTCCACATCGCGGCCTACTTCCTGGATCAGAGCGGCTTCCAGTCCCGCAGATACGAGCGCTTCCTCGCTGAGGAAAAAGAGAGAGACGCTCAGTAGCTGGGAACTCACCTTCAGTGAGTAACTTGGGAGGTCGCTTGTGCGACCTCCTTGCTGTGTCTAGAGCTTGGCTTCCAGCTCGTCTACAAGCTCCCCGTGGGGATGTGGCGGCAGACCCAAGGAGGTGGCGAGGATGCCGAAGAGGGCGTCGATCTGCTCCAACTGCTCAGGCGTGTATTTGCTGAGGAACTCGCGCCGGACCGTCGCCACATGGTTGATCGTGGCTGCGGCGACCTTTTCAATGCCAGTGTCGGTGACTCGGGCAAAAACACCGCGGCGATCCTCGTCGACCCGGTCCCTCTCTACCCAGCCGTGCTTTTCAAGGCGGGTGATCCGGTAGGTGATGGTGCTGGGGTCGGAGCCAGTCACCTCCGCAAGATCTGACATACGGGCACGGTGGTCGGAATCTGAGGCAAGATGCAGCATTAGGTGGAAATCGAGCAACGAAAGTCCATTGGACCGTTTCACCTCCGAGTCGAGGCGGGTCAGCATTTTGCTGGTCGAGGCGAAGAAGGGAAACCACGCCGCCAGTTCTTGGGCGGTGAAGAAGCCTTCTTTGAGTCGTGTGAAGTGCTCTTCCTTCATCTGCTCCGTCCGTCCATATGGCGTCGCACCCGTAGTGCTTTGAGGTCCAACTAACAATAACGGCTCTATCAAGGGTGGCGCCGACCTTGGCTATCTGGGCGGCCCGTGACCCGGTACGCTTGCAGCATGAAACAGGCATTCATTCACGCAACCATCTGGACTTCCGCTGGGCCCCACATCGCTGACGGCACCATGATCACCGAGGACGGCAAGATCGTTGCCGTCGGTCAAGATCTCGACACCGTTGGGATGACCATCGTCGATTGCGAGAATCACTTCATCTTGCCAGGATTCATCGATGCCCACACCCATACGGGTGTCTGGGGCGAGGGCGCCCGTGATGATTACGACGGCAACGAAATCTCCGAGGCAATAACGCCCTACACGCGTGCCCTGGATGCGATTTACCCAGAAGACATTGGCTTTGAGGATGCGCGACGCGGTGGGGTCACAACGCTTGGGATCACCCATGGCTCCGCCAATCCAATCGGGGGGCAGGTCGCAGTTGCCAAGACGTACGGCAACGTGGCTGATGACATGGTCATCAAGGAGCCAGCCGGGGTGAAGATGGCCCTCGGTGAGAACCCCAAGCGTGTTGGCGAGCACCTGAAACGAGCACCGCAGTCGCGAATGGGTGTTGCCTACCTCGTTCGGCAAGCCTTCTACGCAGCTATGGAGTACCGCAAGGACTGGCAGCATCACCATGCGCTCGTGGCCGAAGAGGCGAAGAAGCCTGAGGGCGATCGCCAGCCGCTGCGAGGACCACAGCTCGACCTCGGCAAGGAGATGCTCCTCAAAGTCTTGGACGGAGAGATCCCCGTCCGCAACCACGCGCATCGGATGGACGACATTCGCACCGCAATCCGGCTCGCTGACGAGTTCGGTTATCGGCTCGTGATTGAGCACGCCACCGAGAGCTACCGCATTGCCGACGAGGTCGCGAAGCGGGACGTCATGCTGGCGATCGGCCCGCTGTTTGGTGAGCGGTCCAAGCGAGAAGTCAACAAGAGCACGCCGGCAACCGTCGGAATCATGGTCGAGCGCGGCTGCACCGTCGCCATCATGACGGACTCCCCGTTCAACCCAATCAACAACCTGCGGGACCTGGTGATATTTGCGATTCGGGAAGGGCTCGACCCGAAAAAGGCACTCGCCACTGTCACCATTAACCCGGCCCGAATCCTCGGTGTTGAAGATAGAGTGGGCAGCCTTGAGGTGGGCAAGGATGCTGACTTCATCATCTTTGACGGCGACCCGTGGGACGCACGCAATAAGGTGCAGACAACATACATCGATGGTCGCAACGTCTTTGAGGCATCCGGGCCGTACATTCCCGACTGATTCCAGCGGGCACACCCCGGCGTTTCGATGCGGTCTAGCGCCGCCATACCTGCGAGAATCCAGGCCGAACTTAGAGAAAGACACGTGCATGTCCGGAAACGCTGCCTTCACATACTCCGATACCGCGATTGTTTCAATTGCCCACGAAGAGGCACCCGAGGTCGTCACCTCTGCTCATTTTGATGAGCGGCTCGCCGAGACCTATGACAGAGTCGGTGGGCAAGCCGGGCTTCTCGAGAGTCTCGCTGGGATCAAAGAACGACGTTGGTGGCCCGAGGGCTATCTGTTCACCGATGCTGCTGCCGCCGCCGGAGCTAAGGCCATCGAGGCCAGCGGGATCCGAGTCGACGAGATTGGTCTGTTGATCGACACCTCAGTATGCCGAGACCGGCTCGAACCGTCCTCTGCGGTGACAGTGCACAACACCCTTGATCTTCCCAGCTGGTGCTTGAATTTTGATATGGCCAATGCCTGCCTGGGTTTCATGAACGCTCTGCAGATCGCAGGCAACATGATCGAAGCCGGCCAGATCAACTACGCGTTGATTGTGGATGGCGAAGGCAGCCGCCGTCCTCAGGAGGCGACGCTCGAGCGTCTCGCCGGTCCCGAGGCAACAATGGCCGATCTGTTCGCCGAATTCGCGACTCTTACTCTTGGCTCAGGTGGTGCTGCTGCGGTTGTGGGCCGCCACTCGGACAATCCCGGCAGTCACCGGCTGGTGCGAGGCATCTCCCGTGCAGACACCGCACACCACAACCTGTGCGTCGGCACGTTGGACCGGATGCGCACCGACACCAAGGGTCTGCTCAACGCCGGTCTCGATGTGTCGAAACTCGCCTGGGGAGACGCCGACGAATATGGCTGGCTCGATGCCCAGCGCTACATCATCCACCAGGTTTCCCAGGTTCACACCTCAATGCTTTGTGAGCGGCTGGGCATTGACCTCGGCAAGGTCCCGCTGACCTTTCCCCACCTCGGCAACGTTGGTCCGGCCTCGATTCCGATCACCCTCTCTTTGGAGGCGGAGTCGTTGCAGGCCGGCGATCGGGTGATGATGTTGGGTATGGGTTCGGGGATCAATGCCATGGCAACCGAGCTCGTCTGGTGACGACCGGGTCGATAACTCCGGCCACGCTGCCTCCGTCCAATCTGACCGGGCTCGACCCATCGTGGTCACGGCTTGTTTCTACGGTCGACAGCTATCAGGTTGAACGAACCTGGCATGTGCTGGATAACGCACCAGAGCAACCAACATTGACTCTGCTGTGTGTCCACGGCAATCCCACCTGGTCCTATCTGTGGCGGAACGTGATTGCCGCGGCGCCGCCGGGAGTGCGGGTCGTTGCTGTTGACCATCTCGACATGGGGTTTTCGGAAAGAACCGGAACCGAGCGTCGACTCGACCAACGGATCTCCGATCTGAGTGCTGTCACCGATGCGCTTGGCATCACCGGCCCAGTTGTCACCATCGCTCATGACTGGGGTGGGCCTATCTCGCTGGGGTGGGGTGACCAACACCGTGATCAGCTTGCCGGGGTGGTGCTGATGAACACTGCCGTGCATCAACCTGAAGGCTCGCCGGCACCGTCACTCATCAGAATTGCCAGGAGTCGGCCCGTCCTCAATCAGCTGTGCGTACGCACCTCCGGGTTCATCAGGGGGACGCTCCGTTTGCTGAACAAGCGGCCGTCTCGTGCGGTCCGCTCCGCATATCACGCCCCCTATCGATCGGCCGGCCGACGTCACGCCATTGGAGCGTTTGTCGCTGACATTCCTCTTGAGGCCGACCACCCCAGCATGGGTGCGCTGCAAGGGGTGATGAACGGTGTAGACAAGATGGGTGATCTTCCTGCTCTGTTGTTGTGGGGATCAGGAGACCCGGTGTTCTCCGACTTGTACCTGCGCGATCTGCAGGCCCGCCTCCCGCAAGCTGCAGTGCATCGCTACCAAGGCGCCGGTCACCTTGTTTCCGAGGACGCCGATATCGTCGAGCCGATCTACGACTGGATATCCCGGCTCGGTTCCGGGATAACGGACTCTGTCGATCCAGCACCAGTGCGGCCGTCGTTGTTTGCAGCGATAGATCGACTCTCCGCCAGTGATGCTCCGGCTGTGGTTGAGATGGAAGGGGACACCCCTTCTCGGTCGATCTCGTTTGCTGAGCTCGCCGCCGACATTGAGCGTGTCGGGGTTGGGTTGGTGGCCGCCGGGATCGAGAAAGGGGACCGCATCTCTCTGCTGGTGCCACCCGGGATCGACCTCACGGTGTGTCTGTATGCGTGCTGGCGGATTGGTGCAGTCGCAGTTATCGCCGACGCCGGCCTTGGCCCTCAGGGAATGACCCGTGCCCTCAAGAGCGCAGCACCCAAATACATCATCGGGGTGTCGCGAGCGATGGTGGCAGGGCGCACGTTGCGCTGGCCCGGCAAGCGTATCTCCGTGGATCGGGTGGGCATGGCGCAGCGCCGCGTGCTCGGCATCTGGTCAAGCCTCGATGAGATTCGTGATCTAGGGCAGGGGAGCGCCCTGCCGGATCCTCCACTCGATGAGGACACAGCCGCAGTTGTGTTCACTTCGGGCGCAACCGGCCCGGCCAAGGGCGTTGTCTATCTACATCGGCAGGCGCAGGCGCAGCGTGATGCGCTGATGGACCTCTACAGGATCAGCACCGGGGATCGGCTGGTGGCTGCGTTTGCCCCGTTCGCACTCTATGGGCCAGCAATGGGGATTACATCGGTCGTGCCCGACATGGAAGTGACCTCACCGGGGACGCTGCAGGCCACAGCGCTGGCCGGCTCGATCGACGCGGTGGACGCCACGATGGTCTTTGCCTCGCCGGCCGCCTTGGTCAATGTCTTGGCGACAGCAGGCGAGTTGGCGCCGAGAATGCGAGAAAGCCTCCTGGGGGTGCGGGTTCTTATGTCGGCAGGGGCTCCGGTTCCGGCCTCGCTGCTGCGCGAGGCCTCTGTGCTGTTCCCGAATGCCGAGGTACACACCCCATACGGAATGACTGAGGTGCTGCCCGTTGCCGACGTCACCCTCGAACAAGTTGAAGAGGCAGGGGCGGGGACCGGCGTGTGTGTAGGAATGCCTGTTGCGGCTGCCGAAGTGGCGATCAGTCCGCTGGATGAGCATGGAGCAGCAACCGGGGACCTGACATCGGTCCCGTCCATCGTGGGAGAGATCTGCATCCGGGCTGCACACGCTCGGGACGGCTACGACAAGCTGTGGGTGACCAGTCATGCAGCATCTGAACCGCACGGGTGGCATCGCAGCGGAGACATCGGCCACTTCGATGATCACGGCCGATTGTGGGTCGAAGGACGGATGGTTCACATCATCCGGACTGCCACCGGCGTGGTGACTCCGGTCGGGGTCGAGCACTCAGCAGCATCCGTGGCTGGAGTTGCGAAGGCGGCTGCCGTTGGGGTGGGCCCGGTGGGTACCCAACAGGTTGTTGTCGTGGTGCAGTTGGATGACCCTTTGCGAGCGTCGGGTCTCGCTTCCAATGAGCTTGCGGACAGTGTCCGAGCCGCCGTGGACGTCGATGTGGCCGCCGTATTGACTACTCCAACGCTTCCGATCGACAAGCGGCACAACTCCAAGATCAACAGAACCAAGATCAGCGATTGGGTCGAAGAGATCCTCGCCGGCGGCAAAGTAGGTCGGTTGTGAGGGTTCTCGTTACCGGAGCGACCAGCCTGGTGGGTTCGCATGTTGCAAGACGGCTCAAGGATCGTGGCGACGAAGTTGTGCTCTTCCAGCGCGGGGCCGGCCCGGCTGGATATGAGCAGCGGCTCGGAGACATCGCCGATGCTGCAGCAGTTACCGCCGCAGTAGCCGGGGTCGACGCAGTGGTCCACATGGCCGCGCGAGTAGGGATTACCGGATCGTGGGCAGATTTCGAAGAGACCAACGTATACGGCACTGCCAACCTGATTGCGGCGAGCTGGGCGGAGCAAGTGAGTCGTTTCGTCCAAGTGTCGTCGCCTTCGGTCGCCCACACCGGCGAGTCCCTTGTTGGCGCTCCAGCTGGTGTCGCCGATCCCAAGGGAGCCCGCGGCCACTATGCCCGCAGCAAGGCACAGGCCGAGCTGTTGGCTCTGGAAGCAAGCCGGCCGACCTTCCCGGTGGTGGCGTTGCGTCCCCATCTGATTTGGGGTCCTGGTGACAACCAACTTGTGGGTCGTATCGTCGAGCGGGCCCGACAAGGGCGACTGGCAACAATCGGTACCGGCATGGCGCTCATCGACACGACATATGTGTCGAATGCTGCTGATGCGATTGTGGCCGGATTGGACAAGACACCAGAGCTCGAGGGCAAGGCCTTTGTGATCTCGAACGGCGAACCCCGTCCGGTTGCCGAGTTGGTGAGCCGGATCGTGAATGCGGCCGGGTTGGAGGCACCAAAACTCAAGGTGCCGTATCGCGTAGCCAGGCTGGGAGGGAAGACTGCCGAGCGGATCTGGGATCGAACCGAGCGAGAAGGGGAGCCGCCGATCACCAGCTTCCTTGCCGAGCAACTTGCCACAGCTCATTGGTTCGATCAACGAGAGACACGACGTGCGCTCGATTGGGTTCCTGCTGTATCTCTCGACGAGGGATTTCGGAGACTGCGGGAGTGGTACTCGCAGCACCAGCCACTAGCCTGAGGTTCCGGAGTGGGAGGAGTCAGTGTGGTTCGAGTTGCTGCTGTCCAGGCAGGATCACTGGCATTCGATACCCCCGCCACTCTGGCGAAACTCGAGGGCTTGGTTACCGAAGCGGCTACGGGCGGAGCGGCCCTGGTCGTGTTCCCTGAGGCGTTTGTCGGCGGCTATCCCAAGGGCCACAGTTTTGGGGCTGTAGTTGGCTCGAGGACGGAAGATGGGCGCGATTGGTTCCGCCGCTATTACGAATCCGCGATAGATGTTCCTGGCGCTGAGTCGGACCGGATCGGTGAAACAGCCAAAGAACATGGCGTCACATTGTCTGTGGGGCTCATCGAGCGTGACGGGGGAACGCTCTACTGCACAGTCGTTTTCTACGGTTCAGACGGGTCGATCCTCGGCAAGCACCGCAAGCTGATGCCGACGGCGGCGGAACGTCTTGTGTGGGGATTTGGTGACGGGTCAACTATGCCTGTCGTTGATTCGCCAGCCGGCAAACTTGGCGCTGCGATCTGCTGGGAGAACTACCTGCCGCTGTATCGGACCACCCTCTACAGCAAGGGTGTCCAGGTCTGGTGTGCGCCGACAGTCGACGACCGGGAGCGGTGGTCATCAACGATGCAGCATATTGCGCTTGAGGGTCGGTGTTTCGTAGTCTCCGCCAACCAGTATTCGCGACGCGCTGACTATCCCGAGGACTATGACACCGGATATGGCGACGATCCAACAACTGTCCTGATCGGTGGTGGTAGTTGCATCGTCGATCCACACGGCACTTTTCTTGCTGGCCCCATGCGTGATGGTGAGACCATCCTGTATGCGGATATTGACCTGAGCGAGATAGTTCGGGGCTCATACGATCTCGATGTCGTGGGGCACTATGCCCGTCCCGATGTGTTCCAGCTTCACGTGAACGAATCGCGGCAACTCCCGGTTGTGATGACAGACTGGGATGACAAAGTGTGACGGGTTTTGCGCTTCATCCGTCGTCGCAGATTCTGGCATTCGAATCCCTGACGACGGTGTCACGACCTGTCCATCGAACGCACTGATGCTGGAGTGGCGGTATGCCTGGGCAGCTTCGTCGATCCCGACCGTGGCTATTACCCCCGCAATGGCCTTGTCGACCGTCGCTTTAACCCGAGATTGGCTCTGCAGCGGCTCATTGAGGTTGCCTCACGCTGACCGCTCGACAAGTTCCCTCTAGACGACTGGTGGGTTCTAGCGTAGTGTGGGTTTGTAGCGCAAACCAGTTTGCGACAAACCTCGGGAAGGTGTCATGAGCGACAGATTTGACGTAACCGAGATCGAAGAACGAGCTCGGACGGCGGGGTATCAGGATGGACTCATCGAGCTATTCGCGGCCGTAGTCCTCATCACAATCGCAACGATGTGGATCGCGTCACCGGCGCTGGTCGGTATCGCAGCAGCCTTTATCGTGCTCTACGGGTGGAGGGTGGTGGAGCGAGTCAAGGAGAGGCTCACGTATCCCCGTATCGGGTATTTCCAGGAACGTCCTGACGCTCCCGACACCACCGGCCGCGGCATGCTGATCTTCATGGCGTTCAGCTTTGCGCTGATGGTTGCTGCCGTCGCTATCTCGGGCGGCATCACGGATGCTGTGGAATGGCGGAGGGCAGCCCCACTCATGCCGGGCGTGAGCCTGGCGGGAGCGTTCTGGTACACCGGTGATCGGTCCGGCTTCCTGCGGCACAAGGTGATCGCTGTCTTTTCGGCCGCAAGTGGCATTTTCTTGTGGCTGGTCGGGTCGGGGGAGACCTACGAGGCGGTTGTCTGGCATCTGATCGGTGTTGCCGCACCACTGGCCGCCATTGGAACGTGGGGTCTCATCCATTTCCTGAGAACTCATCCGGTGCAAGATGGGCCAGTCGATGTCTGACGTCCTCCGGCCCATCGACCCCAACCGATTGGTGCACGAGCCAGGCCGGCTTGCAGTCCTGGTGGTTCTCAATGCGGTCGAGGAGGCGGATTTTCTGTTTCTCATGGCACAGACGGGGCTCACCAAGGGGAATCTGTCGTCGCACACCGCCAAGCTCGAGGGTGCTGGGTACGTGGAGATCGAGAAAGGCTTTGTCGGGAAGATCCCGCGCACCATCTATCGACTCACTGAAGACGGAGTCGGAGCACTGCGGGAGTACCGGGAGCACATGGCAGAAGTTCTTGGTTCGATCGGCTAGCCGCGTAGACTTTCGTGATGAGATACGAGTCGCTGTCCGATCCCGTCGAGTTCCAACGACGTACCACAGCACTGCTTGCAGACGAGGCCCGCCACAATCTGATCCGAGGCATCCTCGGGAGCGTCATTGCGGATAAGACCGCCTACGAGGACTTCTGGCTTTTTGTCGTCGCCAACGGTAGCGAAGCCGTCGCTGCCGCCCTG
>JASJHC010000320.1:0-4802 GCA_033791245.1 Acidimicrobiia bacterium
CAATGCCCCGACGCTGTGCGCTCTCGAACTCGATCGTTTCTGCGTCGACCATCCACTCGACATGCGTCTCGAGCTTCTCGACATCTGCCCACACCACCGATGGGGGCTGTGAGATGTCGATACTGACTTCGATTTTGGCCATTTGGTCAATTTACCTATCTACCCTGAAGGTATGAGTGCGAACAGGTTCAACTTCAAACAGAAACCGTCTGGCCTCTTCAAGAGGATTCTCCACGCACCGGTTTGGCTATTCCGAGCTCGGCTCGGTTTCATTTTCGGCAAGCGCATCGTCATGCTCGAGCACCTGGGCCGCCGCAGCGGGAAGCTGCGGCAAACACCGCTGGAAGTTGTCCGTCGCAATGGTGACTCATACATCCTATGTTCGGGCACCGGGCCCAATGCGGATTGGTACCGCAATCTGAAATCGAATCCGGCCGCAGCGCTGTGGGTCGGCTCGAGCCGCCACGAAGTCGAGCAGAGGTTCCTCGACCAATCCGAGGCTGCGACCACATTCGCCTTCTACGAACAAGCCCATCCCAAGGCCGCCGCCCGCCTCACCGACCTGATGGGGGTCTCCCATGACGGCACTCACCGTGGGCGCATGGAGATGATGGCCAAGATCCCGATGGTTGAGCTACGAGTCCTTAACTAGCGATTCTGAACGTGCTGGTACCCAAACCGGCCCTTGATGCACAGATGGCCGCTGGTCACGTCGTGATCTATTGGTGACGTGACTTTGACGATCTCGTTGTCCTGGACGTGAAGCTCGAGATTGCAGCCAACACCACAATACGGACAGATAGTCGTCGTCACCGACTGTGCTGACTCGTCCCAGCTGCCATCAAGGCGCATGTCGTACTCGGTCTTGACCATCAAAGCGCCTGTCGGGCACACCGCCACGCAGTTACCGCAGTAGACACACGCCGACTCAGGAAGCGGGGTATCGAACTCCGTGGAGATACCGGAGTCAAAACCACGCCCTGCCACTGAGATCGCAAAAGTGTTCTGGGCGTCTTCTCCGCACGCCTCCACACACTTGTAGCAGAGCATGCACTTGCCGTAGTCACGGATATACAGGTCGTCTTGGATCTTGACTTGCTGGTCAACGGTCTTTGCCTCCACCCCGAACCGATCCCCATCGACGCCGTAGTGATTCATCCAGCCCAGAGTTGGGGCATCTACCAGCGACATATCAACCGACGAAACCAGAAGCTCAAACACAAGTTTGCGACTGGTGGCCACCCGCTCGCTATCGGTGCTGATGTCGAGACCCTCACTGATTTCTCGGGAGCATGATGGGACCAGGGTCCGGGACCCTTCAACCTCGACCATGCACACCCGGCAGGTGTTGACCGGGGTGAGGTTCTCGAGATAGCAAAGTGTCGGGACCTCTATCCCCTGTCGTCGGCATGCCTCGAGAATGGTCGAGCCTTCCGGTGCGCTCACGCTGCGACCATCGATCGTGACGTTGACCAGCCGGCGGGGTTCTCCGAGCGGGACTGCAGTCATGATGCCCCTCCTATCAGCCCGGAGCGCAAGGCAGACTGCACCGCCCACGATGCGGCGTGGCCAAAGCCACAAATCGACGAGTCGCTCATGACCTGGGCAACATCAGCTAGCAAATCAACCTCATCGTCGCTACCGGCGGCAAGCCGAATCAACGACTCCTCCTGGCGCATTGTGCCGACCCGGCACGGCACACATTGGCCACATGACTCATCTCTGAAGAATGCACCGATCCGCAGCACCAAGTCGACAAAGTCCGTGTCCGCATTGAAAGACATGATGACCCCGGAACCCAGCGAGGCGCCTGCGGCGCGGGTTGCCTCGAAGGTAAGAGGCAGATCCAACTGATCTTCCAGAAGGAACGAGCCTGCCGCCCCCCCGACCAGTGCAGCTCTGAGAACCCCGTCAACTCCGCCTGCCATGGTCAACAGGTCGCCAAGCGTCGCACCAAATTCGACCTCGTAGACACCCGGCTTGCGCACGTGCCCGGATAGACAGAAAACCTTGGTCCCCGTCGACTCCGCAGATCCAATCGCAGCGAACGTCTCTCCCCCACCGCGGACGATGGCAAGAACGTTGATCAGGGTCTCGACGTTGTTGATAACGGTCGGCTTTCCAAACAAACCGGCCTGAGTAGGGAACGGGGGCTTCTGCCTGGGCTCACCGCGGAAGCCTTCGATTGAGTTGAACAGCGCAGTTTCTTCGCCGCAGATATAGGCCCCCGCACCGCGCCGCACTTCGATATCAAAGCTAAAACCGGAGCCGTTGATATCAGCCCCGAGCAGTCCGGCATTGCGAGCCGTCTCCACCGCGTTCTCGAATCGGCTCTGCGCATCGGGATATTCGCCTCGGATGTAGAAGTAGCCCCGTCCGGCGCCAATCGCATAACCGGCGATTGTCATTGCTTCCACAATCGCAAACGGATCGCCCTCGATCAGTACACGGTCCTTGAAGGTCCCGGGTTCCGATTCGTCCGCATTGCAGACCAGGTACTTCTCCTCGGCAGACTCAGCCGCAACGGCTTCCCATTTGATGCCCATCGGGAATGCGGCACCACCGCGACCTCTGAGGTTTGACTTCTTCACTTCGGCGACCACGGCTTGGGGGCCCATTTGCATGGCGGCGCTCAAGGCTGCGTACCCATCATGGGCGACGTAGCTATCGAGACTCATCGGGTCGACCTTGCCAACCCTCGCCATGACAGTGAGTTCATGGCCATCACTTCCCAGTTGGGGGACCGAGCCCACCAGAGGGGTGGGCCCTGGCAGACGATTGAGGTCGAGCACATCGCGGATCGACTCCGCGGTCGCCGGAGCAATCACCTGATCGCTTTGGCCGGCCAATTGGAAGAACGCCGCCGGGGCCCTTTCGCACTGCCCAAGACAGGGGCCGGTGTGGACATCAACACGATCGGACAACTCATCCAGGATCTCAGTTGCGCCTGAATTGCGACAGGCAATGTCATCACAGACATGGGCGACCCGGCTCGGCCGGTCGGCAGTGGCAAGCAACGAATAGAATGAGGCCACTCCATAGGCGTCGGCTGGCGGCACGCTCAGGCGCTCGCAGATGTAGTTCATTGCCCCTTTGCTGATATGGCCTATCTGATCCTGGACCTCCCACAACGCGGGCAGAAGGAGATTACGATCGGCAGTTGCGGCGTGGAGTCCGCCAAAGGCCACATGGCCGTCGAGGTCGGTCCTGGCGCCACCGTCCCATCCGGACGTTGGCGGACCGAGAAGTCCGTCGATAGCGGTGCGTTCAGTGGCGTTGGCCGCCTGCGGCATCAGGTGTAGCTCGATGGGGATCCCTCTTTCCCGCGGTGAGGGCACAAGATACCCGGCAGAGACAGCGAGTGTGGGGTGACTAGCGAGGAGCAGACACAGCTTTGCGCCTGCGTTTAGATGCTTGCTTCGATCCGGGCGTAGGCGGTCGTGGCCCGCCGTACGTGGGAGGCGGAGTCGATATCTGCCTGGATATGGTCCATGTAGCTAGCAATAAGTCTCTGCAGCCGATCCGCCTCTGCGATCAGTCTGCGCAGCTCCTGCTCGTCGGCGGCAGTCGTCTCTGGTTCAACCGGGACGGACTCGCGCAGACCATCCCAATCGCCTGCGGCGAGAGAATCCTCAATGCTGGAAAACAGCTCGGAGACCGGCTCAAGTCCGATGGCTACTCCCCTGACTCCGCAGCGATGTGGGCCCATGCCTCGCGCAGATCGGTCAAGGTCTTGGCGACAAACGGCAAGGCGGTGGCATCTTTGTTGACGTTGGCCTGCGTCAGTCGATCCAGACAGAACTCATAGATCGCACCAAGAGAGGTCGAGATCTCTCCGCCCTTGTCGTGATCAAGAGACAGCATCAACTCGGTCACTAAGTCCTGAGCACGGGTGAGTTCCTTGTCGGCCAGCTCGATTGAGCCGAGCTCAGAATTCTTCAGTGCCCACTCCGACCGGGCGATTGCCGCTAGTGCGCGATCGTAAAGCATCAACACAAGTTGTAGTGGGCCTGCGGTCCCCACCGACTGGCTCTGGTAGGCGTCGCCAGCAGCCTGATATGAAACAGCGAGACTCGTCATCGACCTCTTCCCCGCTCCTTCATGGTCCGCTCACCCCCGCCGTTCAGAGATGCAATCTGCTGGGAGAGCCATGAAGACTGGGTCTGCATGCTGGCCATCTCCGTCCCGGTGACGGTTGCGGCAACGGCAGTGCTCGAAGACGACGCCAGACCAAAGCCGTTCAACTCGGATTGGGTATCGATTGCGTCGAGTGCGCTGCGAATGGCCGAATAACGGGTGTTGACGGTCGACCATGCCTTGTCTTCGATCTGGTGATCAACCCGTCGGGATTGGAGTTGATTGATCGGCAGCTTCTCGACATCCATGATGCTGCCGACAATTGCATCGGTGTCGAGGCCAGAAGCGAGGCCGCCCATGTTGAAGAGGGGGATGGCCATCTGTTGGCTTGTCCAATCTTTCTAGTCGTTGTCGGTTGCCTTAGTAGGAGGGGATGCCCACGCGGGTCACCCCCTCCCTGTCGGTCGTTTGCCTACCTACTGAAGGAGCGAAAGGACGTTAGAGACATCACCGATGGCTGAATCGATGACGCCGACGGCGGCAATGGCGGCGTTGGCACCGGTGTCGACGTTGACCGCACCGATAGCGTGGCGGTTGAAGATACTGTTGGTACCCGCAACTGTGATCTGCAGATCTGTTCCAACGTCCAGAGTCTGGCCCGCGCCAGATCCGACGTGGAACGTCAGGTTCGTCGTCGCATAGTCTGCGAAGACGGGCTTACCGGC
>JASJHC010000321.1:0-3815 GCA_033791245.1 Acidimicrobiia bacterium
AAAGAGGTGGCGGCGTCTCTCGAAGGGTCGGTACGTCCTCATGGGCCCATTGTGTCACATCATTTTGAGGTGTGGATCAGTAGCTCGATCTGAGCTGTCGGGAACGGAACCCAGCCAGCTTTCAGAGTACGGTTGAGGTACTACCGAAATCCGCCGATGGAACCCATATGAACGACCGCTCTACATCGAGTTCGAGTCTGCCTTCATTGACGATTGTGCTGCCCGCATATAACGAGGAGGCGCTCATCGGGCGCACTCTCGACAAGGTGACCGAGTACCTCAGGACGATCGAAGACCAGTACACCTGGGAGATCCTTGCCATCAACGACGGTAGCCGCGACGGCACCGGGAAGATCCTCGACGACTACGCCGCAGCCAACGACAAGATCCGTGCCCTCCATCACAATCGGAACTTCAATCTTGGCCAGGCATTGCGAACCGCGTTTGCGGACGCACGTGGCGACTACACCATCGTGCTCGATTCCGATCTGAGTTATGGGCCCGAGCACATCGGTCAGCTTGCCGATGCGATTTCGGAGACAAGGGCCCAGGTTGTCATCGCGTCGCCGTATATCAAGGGCGGCCAAGTTACCGCGGTGCCTTGGTTCAGGGAGAAGCTCAGCAGGTGGGCGAACAAGCTGCTTTCGATGAGTGCCAAGGGCAAGATTTCGACCCTGACCGGCATGGTCCGTGCCTATGACACAACGTTCCTCCGCAAGCTGAACCTGAAGGCGTGGGACTTTGAGATCAACACCGAGATCATCTACAAGGCGCAGGTGCTGCGGGCGTTGATCTTGGAGATCCCGGCGCATCTCGATTGGAGCGATCAGCTGGAAGTGCCCGAGCGCGGATCAAGCATCCGGGTCATGCGTGGCATCGTGGGCCAATCGTTCTCCAGCTTTCTGTTCCGACCCTTCTTCTACTTCATCGTGCCGGGCATGCTGGTCATGCTGGCAGCCATCTATTCGCTGGGCTGGTCGGTCTATCACACCATCAATGAACTGTTGAACGTGCCACCTGGTGCGGAGGCGAGCTTCTCGGCTGCTGTGGGTCGCGCTTATGACTTCTCTCCACATAGCTTCATCGTCGGCGGTGTGGCCATGCTCGTTGCGATCCAACTGATCAGCTTGGGGATCATCTCAGCGCAACAGAAGCGCTACTTCGAAGAGACGTTCCACCTCGGCACATCTGTGCTGGCCTCCAGCCGCGGTGTCGACGGCAACCAATTCACCCGATAGCGGGTCTGCTTTCGCTTCAGGCCTTCATCAGGTCGGGCTCTTTGGCTTTCAGGCCGGCTAGCTGGTCGGCGTAGGCGCCAAGAGACGTTGTCTCGTACTGCTTGTCCCACATGCCAAGGAATTGATTGATGAGATCGAGTTTCTTGCTCGAATCGATGTTCATCCCAGGGAAGAACGCCAAGTCCGGCTCGTCGTCCTGCCCGAGGAAATCGAGAGGATGCAGCAGGAGCGAAGGGACGGTTCCGGCGACCCGGCACATCGTCAAAGCCATCTTCCAGTAGAGCTTGGCCAGCGCAGGCGACTTGCCGCCAAGAAACAGCAGATAGCTGAAGTGAATCGGAACCCGGAACAGCGGCATCGTGGTCACCGGGATCTCAACCATCGAGTTACCTTCGGCCAGCGACCACTTGTACGGCCGGTTTGACCTGCGGGCGTCTTTCATCGTGCCAAACAGAGCGCTGCGCTTCTCCTTCTCTTCGTCCGAAAGATTGCTGGTGCGCAAGTAGTAGAACCGACCGATCGGGTTAAGGGCGTTCGGAAAGGTTGTCGCGTCGTAGGTGTAGCCAAGTGACTTCAGAACCTCGAGCGTGTCTTCCGAAAGGCTGAATCCGGGACCGCGGAATCCGACGGCGGTTTGGCCGGTTGCCTCGCCGATGGCGTCGTGAGCGCGACCGAGATCGTCCACCAGCTGTGAAGTCGTGTACTGATGGAGCCACGGTTCGTGGAGGTAGCTGTGGTTACCGATCTCGTGGCCGGCGTCGGAAATCGAGCGAAGAATGTCGTGGTTCTCGGTGACTTCAGCGTCTTTGCCGACAATGAACCACGTGATGTTCCAATCCCACTCCTTGAGAACACCCATGGCTCGCGGCACGATGGTCTCCAAGTAGCTGGGGAACTGTTGCCACGCATCGTCGCCATGAGTCTTGAGGTAGGACCATTTGTTGTCGAGATCGAGCGACAGCGGTGCTTGTTTCCTATTGCCCATTGGTCATTTCCTTTGTGTTTGTATGCAGTGGTTTTCCGCTGCGAAGCTCTGGCATGGCGGATTCGATCATCCCCAAGGTCTCGTCAACGTTGAGCGTTCCATGCAAGATCTGAGCGGAACTGACGATCGCCACGTTGGGGACCGAAGTCCAAACCGGTGGAATTGATTCTGAATGGTTGATGACCGAAACGGCCAACACGTTCTTGACCCGCGACACCTTGGCTTCGACGATGTCGTCGTCCGAGAGGTCGGGATACATCCGGCGCAGCGACTCGATGAATCGCTTCACGACCTCGTCGTCCGACCAGCCCCAGGCTTCGTCGTCTTGGGTTGTGTACCGCGGCAGGTAGACCAGGTTCTTGCCGTTGAACGTTGCCGGATCCACCAACGCGGTCATTTCAATGACACCTGTGAACGGGAATCCATCGTCGGTGATGTTGGTCACATAGAAGCCACCGAGCGGCCGGTCGAGGACTAGCGACACACAAACGATGCCTTGATAGATGATGCCTTCGAGCTTCTTGCGCTCCGCAGCGGTCAATCCTTTGACGATGTCGGCGATAACGGGGGCGGTCGTAGTCACGACCACCTTGTCGAAGTCGTGTTGCTCACCACCGCTAAGGGTGACGGTGGTTCCGCCGTTGGGGCTGCTGACCACGGAGCTGACTCGGGCTTCGGTGACCAGGTCGACGCCGGCGTTTGTGATTGCCTCGACCATTGCATCAAGGATCGGGCCATATCCGTTCTTGCCAAAACCGAACTTCTCTGTCTTGGCCCCTGACGTACGTGCCTTGTAGAGACGCTTCAGGATGGCCCAGATGAAGGCGGCCGATGCCTTGTCAGCGTTATCGCCGAGCTTGGAGCGGAGCAGGGGACGCCAGAACTCCCGATAGGTTCTCCTACCCGACCAGCGTGACAGCCACTTCTCGGCGGAGATCTTCTCAAGGCGTTGCCAGTTGTTGACCCGGGAGGCATACAGCGTCGTGATCCCAAGTCGGAACTTGTCGACGAGGCGCAAAGACGGAAGGCGCAGGAATTCGGCGGTGCTGGACACCGAGTAGAGGGTCTCCCCTGCATAGAGGCCAGTCGAGGACTTGTTCCAGACCAGGTCATCGCCGAGGCCGAGCTCTTCGACTAGCTTCACCAACCGGTCATCGGTGGGAGCAATGACGTGATAGTGCTTGTCCCATCGGGTACCGGCTATATCCCAGGTCATTGCCAACCCACCCGGTTCGGCGGCCGCCTCAAATACCGTTACCTGGTCACCAGCAGCCGCCAGCTGTCGCCCAAGCTCCATGCCGAGGATGCCGCCGCCGACGATGCCCCAGCTTGTCTGTTCACTCGCCACAAGAATTCCTTTGTCGTTCCACAGTTACAGGCTGGCCAGCAGGTGATCCACGATCCGACCGGCGGTGTGACCATCGCCGTAGAGGTCGGGGTGCGGCGGGCGGCCGGCGAGCGCCTCACGGGTAGCGTTCGCGATGGCATCGGGGTCGGTGGTGACCAGTCGATTCCAACCCGCGGCAACCGTCTCGACCCACTCCGTCTGTTCTCGGACCGTGACACACGGTGTCTCCAGCCAGTAGACCTCC
>JASJHC010000322.1:0-2733 GCA_033791245.1 Acidimicrobiia bacterium
TCCCGTCTCGTGCATACCTGGCGGCGTCGCCCAGCCACTTCCCAAGGCGAAGACGGATCGCATGGAGCGCCTCAGCCGGGAGGCCCTGGGACTGGCGACCGAGCTCGTGGCGGTCTTCAAGAAAACCTTGACCAGCGGTACGGGAGCGACTCCCTCCCTGCCCTTGGAGACCCATTACCTCGGGTTGGTCAACAAGGCGGCCGGCAACGGCCCGGGGGCCTTGGATCACTACCAGGGCGAGCTGCGGCTGCGCTCCCCGGACGGCAGCACCTACGATTTCCCCGAGGAGCGCTGGACGGACCATCTGTACGAAGAGGCGGTACCGACGTCCTATGCCAAGCACGTATTCTGTCAGTTGCCGGATGCGGAGCCCGTCACCTACCGGGTCGGGCCGCTGGCGCGGCTCAATTGCTGCGATTTCATCGACACCCCGCTGGCCCAGGCCGAGTTGGAGACGTTCCGTGAACTTGGCGGTTTTCCCTGCCACGAGACGGTCTCGTACCACTTCGCCCGGGGCATCGAGCTGCTCTACGCCGCTGAAAAGCTAGTCGAATTGTTCGGCGACGAAGAGACCTACTCCGACCAAGTGCGGAACCAGCCTCAGCACGGTCCCCGCGACGCGACCGGTGTGTTGGAAGCCCCGCGCGGCGTGCTGATCCACGATTACAAGGTCGATGAGAACGGCCTTCTCACCGACGTCAACTTGATGGTCGCCACACAGCAAAACATCCCCTCCATCAACGCCGTCGTGGGGATGTCCGCCGAGCGGTTTCTCGACCAGCCGGATGCGCTCCTATTGAATGGTATCGAGTTCGGCGTTCGTTGTTACGACCCCTGTCTATCCTGCGCCACGCACAGGATTGGCGAGATGAAGCTGGATGTGCTCGTCCGGCACGGGGGAGAAGTCGTCCGCAGAGTGAGGAGATGAACCATGCCTTTGGTCAAGATTGAAGAAAAGGGTTGCCGAGGCTGCTCTCTGTGTGTGGACAAATGTCCCGTCTCGGTATTCGAGGCCGAACTCCGCCCCGCCGGCGGGCAGTCCGCGCATGTGGTCCGCGGTGAGGATTGCATGGGCTGCTTCGCCTGTTACCATCTCTGCCCCTCTCAATGCATCCGGATCACGGACGTCGAGCTACAGCGGCCGTTCTACCGGGTCGAAGAGAACGTCGATTTCGTCGCTCGTTTCCTGCAGGCCGGCACCACCACAGGCAGCCTGCAGGCATCGGACTGGGACGATGCCTACCGGGATGTCAGCACCACCTTGGTCGCCCTCGCCGAGGCCATTGTCGAGAATGTCGGGCGAGCGGTGAGTGCCGTGGGCCGTCAGGCGGGCAAGGTCGCGGCCTCCCATTTCCCCGAGATCTATGAAGAACAAGAGCTGGACGGCGTCCTGAGGCGGCTCCAGGAACGATTCCAAGACTGTTTCTCGTTCCAGTATGAAATCCATGGCGAGGACATCCACTTCACCTTTACCAACTGCGCACTCAGTCGAATCGTTGAACAGGAGACCCGGGAGCGGGTCGGTGATGCCGTCTTGTGTCGGCTGTTTCACGACTATCTGGCGGGTTTGGCAGGTGCCTACTCGGGTGGTCGGTACCGCTATACGGTGCCGGAAGCCGGCGCTCGATGCGAGGTCCATTTCGCCAAGTTCCGGTCGAGATGACGTGCGGGAGCACGAGTCATCAGGTGATGTTCTCACCTGACTTCCGATACATTGATACAATCCAACCAGGAGATTACGATGGCGAACAGCGATGTAGGTTCCACTCTCGAAGAACGGGTGACGGACGTGCTGAGAAATATGCAGATGAGCTCGCCCGACGTCATTGGCGCAGCTGTCGTCGACGTCGAGGGATTCATCATCGCCTTGGCGTTTCCCAGCGGGGTCAACGACGACGATCTGGGTGCCATGTCCGCCACGCTTCACGGCGCCGGGGAACAGATCGCCGAACAATTGATGCACGCGCCCATGGCTCAGACCTATGTCAAGACTGATAAAGGCTACGTGATCCTCAATTCCGTTGGCGCCGAGACCGTCCTGGCCTTGCTGGCGAACAAAAACGTAAAGCTCGGTCTCGTCTTTCTGCTGCTGAGACAGCATCTACCGGAGCTGCAACGGATTATCGGCGACTGATGATCTCTTACGACGGGGTAACGGACATGGCGATGAGCCACCCGCGGAAGATGAAAGTGAGGCAACGCAGAACTGCCGCTGCGCCGGTCACCCCGGCCCTCTCCCCCCGGGGAGATGGGGCTGGCGAGCGCCTGCGGCGCGTACTTTAAGGCGGATCACATGTCGCGCAGTCATTTATTAGCGGGTCTCTTCCTGATTCTCGGTGCGGTGGATCTCGTGCTCTTGAACGTCTGGTTGGTGCCCGCGGCCTGGCCGCCGTCGAGCGGCCCGATCGCCATGCCGACAACACTTGCCGAGGTCGAGCCGACACCCGAGGTCGAGGAAACGTCGGTCGAGCGTTCAATGGTTCCAGCGGAAGCAGCGGCGCCGCAACAGGGACCCGCGGTCGTCCCGGAATTCGCCGACACCGCGGTGGAGCATGAAGGGACAATCCAGAGTACAGCGGGGCAAGCGGAGGACGATCCGGTGGCCGAGACAACGGCAGCAGTCGAGCCGCCGCGGCTTGTGGCCGTGGCCCCGGATTCGGCCGACACTGCAGTGGAGCATGAAGGGACAATCCAAAGTACAGCGGGACAAGCGGAGGACGATCCGGTGGCCGA
>JASJHC010000323.1:0-2795 GCA_033791245.1 Acidimicrobiia bacterium
TATGCGGCCGCTTCGGCGGCGTCGACGGGCCGCATAGTGACCCGGGCCGCATCGATGCCACTCTCGACAATTTCTGCTCCCCTTGCGAAGGCATATCCGGTGTAGACAGTATGTGTCCGGCCTGCAAGCGAAAGCAACATCGCAGCGGCATCACTCTCGTTTACCGGTTTCCCGTAGACACGATCTCCAAGGACAACACTGGTGTCGAATCCGAGAACACAGGCGGCGCGGTCTAGCTGCGCAGCAACCACGGCCGTCTTTTCCCTAGCCATGCGGACCACAAAATCCTCTGCTGGTTCACCGGGTAATCGGATTTCCTCGATGTCAGGCGGAGTGACGGTGAAGTCAAAGCCAGCCATACTGAGGAGAAGGCGACGGCGGGGCGAGCCGCTGGCCAGGACGAGAGAAAGCTCGCTGTCTTCGGTCTTTTGGTTATCGGCTGTCATATGGCCACGCTAGCGCGCCGACCCAGCCAGAAGCGTTGCGGACGATTATGTTCTGGGGCCGCAGTCAGAACTTCCCTATGACTATCGTGTCTATAAGGGGACTACCAAACAGAAAGCAGAAGATGCGTTGGCGCAATCTTGAACGCAGCAAGAATGTACAGGACCGTCGCGGCCAGGGTGCCAAGGTGGCCGGTGGAATCGGTGGGCTCGGCATCATCGGTGTGTTGCTGGCGCTGTTTATGGGCGGCGGTGGCGGAGACGTCGGGGACCTGCTTGGTCAGCTTGCCGCACCGGGAACGACCGCACCGGCGCAAGACACGTCCGAATTCGAGGGTATTGACGATGACGAAGCGTTCGTCATGGCGATACTCGGCACCACTGAGACACTTTGGGAAGGCTTTTTCAGTGCGAATGGACAGACCTACGATCCTGCCAGAGTTGTCCTGTTTAGCGAGGCAACCGAGTCCGCATGCGGTGGTGCCAACTCGGCGACCGGTCCCCACTACTGCCCACTCGACGAGACCGTCTACATCGATCTGACTTTCTACGATGAGCTGAAGAAGCGGTTTGGCGCCGAGGGTGGCGACTTTGCCGAGGCATATGTCTTGGCGCACGAAATTGGCCACCACATCCAGCAGGAAACCGGAATCATGGACGAGGTTCGCTCGATCCAGCAATCGCGGCCCGGCGACGCCAACGAATACTCGGTACGCCTGGAGCTACAAGCCGACTGCCTCGCTGGGGTTTGGGCTAACTCAATCTTCCAGCGTGAGAACGTTCTCGAACGTGGCGATATCGCCGAGGGGCTGAGCGCCGCTGGAGCTGTCGGTGATGACCGTATCCAAATGACCACCACAGGGCGCGTCAATCCTGAGTCGTTCACCCACGGTACATCTGAGCAACGGATCAACTGGTTCAACGTTGGGTATGAAACCGGCGACCCCGCCGCCTGCGACACCTTTAACCAGGACATCTAGGGCTGCGCTTTGCAGATCTGCTATTCGAACGCTGCAATACCGGTGATGGCGTTGCCCATGATCAGTGTGTGAATCTCGTGGGTCCCTTCATAAGTGAAGACCGACTCCAGGTTGTTCATGTGCCTGATCACCGGGTATTCAAGGGTGATTCCATTGGCGCCGAGAACCGACCGAGCTTCACGGGCGACATCCAAAGCCATCCGGACATTGTCCATCTTGCCAAAGCTGATGTCCTCGACACCAGCCGTACCTTGGTCCTTCATCCGGCCGATGTGGAGCGCCACCAGCATCCCGCGGTTAACCGAAACCATCATCTCCACGAGCTTGCGTTGCGTTAGCTGGAAAGCCGCAATTGGCTTGCCGAACTGTTGCCGTTCCTTGGCATAGTCGAGGGCGGATTCGTAGCACGCCCGTGCTGCCCCGACCGCACCAAACAGGATCCCGAAACGCGCTTCGTTGAGACATGCCAGCGGACCCTTCAGGCCTTCGACATTCGGAAGCATCGCATCCGCAGGCAGTCGGACATCGTTGAGAACAAGCTCCGAGGTAACAGAGGCTCGCAGCGACACCTTCTTGTGGATGTCGTTGGTATCAAAGCCGGCTGTTTCCCTCGGGACGATGAAGCCACGCACCCCCTCGTCGGTCTGCGCCCAGACGATGGCCAAATCCGACAAGCCACCGTTTGTGATCCACATCTTGGAGCCGTTGAGGACCCAGTCCGACCCGTCGCGCTTGGCGTGAGTCTTCATACTGTTGGGATCGCTTCCCGAGTCTGCTTCGGTCAAGCCAAAGCACCCGATGAGGTCGCCGGCAGCCATTCCCGGGAGCCATTGCTGTTTCTGCTCCTCTGAGCCAAATGCCCATATCGGGAACATCGACAGCGACCCTTGGACCGAAACAAAGCTGCGGGCCCCCGAGTCTCCAGCCTCTAGTTCGGTGCAAGCAAGGCCGTATTGCACCGCACTGGTGCCGGCACATCCGTAACCGTCAAGATGCATACCGAGCAGGCCCAGATCGCCCATTTCCTTGGCAAGCTCGCGCGGGAAGTATCCCTCTTCGAACCAGTCGGCCACGTAGGGCAGAACACGATCTCCGACCCATTCACGAACGGTATCTCGCAACAGTCGGTCTTCTCCGTCGAGAAGTGAATCAATGTTGAGGAAATCCCGCGGATTGGGGTTCCTCGGTCTTACTGCACCTTTGCTCATTGCCACTCCTGATCGTTGAGACAACATCACAATGCTAGAGGCTGTGCCGGCTCCCAATCCGGTATGGTCACGCCATGGTCCAAGAACTTCCTCCGCGCATCCGCCTGGCCAGCCTTCCAACACCACTGGAGCATGCTGGCCGGCTTTCGGAGCACTGGGATGGG
>JASJHC010000324.1:0-2542 GCA_033791245.1 Acidimicrobiia bacterium
AAGTGCCGCCGCCAGCATGGGCAGGAAGGCCAAGGGAAGGTGTTCGAATTCGAAGTCGACGTAGGGCAACTGACCATCGAGGAACGGACGAGATCGATCCGCAAACGCGATGGGGTCGTTTCTGTAGACCGCCCAGGGCAACGCAGCCGCGGCGAGACCGACAACAAGGACGAGCGTCAGCAGCAGAACCCAGACGAACTCTCGGGGAACCGTGAAGCTGCCGATCGTGACAGGGTTCCTGGCGCCGGATTCGTCGACGATGTCGGGCGCCTTGTTCAACCATCACCTCCGAAGCCAAGCAGGCTTTCTCGTCCTAGTGATCGTGATCCTGCGAGGAGTCCAATGATCGCCAGAATCCATGCCACGGCTCCGATACCGATGGCGGCCAGCACTGGGTTCACCAGCAAGCCACTTGATACGCCATAGGCGGCGAATATAACGGGCAATGACACCAGGGTGGCGGCTTGTTGGGCGGCTGCGGTGCTCCGCACCTTCGACGAAACCCACAGGATGACAGACAGAGCGAGAGCAATGAACGGGGGGACCACCCACACGATAAGGATCCACCAGCCGGCTGTTGGGAAGAACCATCCGCCGATCAGCGGGCCGACTTTGACGTTCACCAGCAGTGAGTAGATAGCGAACCCGACTCCAGTTGCCATGAAGCCAGGGACCAGGCTGGCCAGCATCTTGCCCATGAAGATCTCTCGCTCCGTCAAAGGTGAATGAGCCAGGAACTCGCCGGTGCCCCGTTCCCGTTCTCCGACAATGGCATGAGCGCCAACTGCCGAGGAGATGGTCAACGGAACCACAATTGCCACCGGGGCGAGTAGGTACACCGAAAGCATGTAGGCGCCTCGGGCTGCCGGGGTTGCGCCGACCACATTCTCTTGGACCGGACCGGGGAGGGAATGCAGCACTTCACCGATCTTGTTGACCAACTCGCTGCTGGTGGTGGAGGTGACAATGGTGAGTAGGAGAAAGGGAAGTCCGATGAAGAACACCGCGGCGAGGAAACCCATCGGAATCCAATAGTCCTTGCTCTTGAACAGGCGGCGCAGGTCGATACGGGCCACCGTGAGTGTCTGTTTCCACCTCATGAGTTCTCCCGCAATGAACGCTGCATCTCGAAGTAGAGAGTCTCGAGGGTCGGGTTATTCGGTTCAACTCTGGTGATTCGTGCCCCGGAGCCAACCAAGTCAGCTACAAGGTCGGGGAGTCGATCCAGATGAGTGAGCCGTACATGTACAGCGCCGTTCCATTCTGCGGCGACTACATGGTCGTGGTCGGCAAGCCCAGAGAGCGTTTCACGGTCTTCGGCATCGATGATCACTGCCGGATTCGTGACAAACCTATCGGAGAGGTCTTCTTGGCTTCCGATAATGCGGGCTTGCCCTGCACCCATGAGGACAACCTGGTCGGCAACGCCTTCTGCCTCGTGGAGCAGATGGGTGCACAGCACGATGGTCCTGCCTCTGCCGGCGAGTTCTCGGATGAGGTTCAGCACCGTACGAGCGGATTCAGGGTCGAGGCCTGCAGTGGGCTCGTCCAGAAGAAGAACTTCCGGGTCGTGGAGAACGGCACGGGCCAACGCGAGGCGTGTTCTCATGCCCGTTGAGTAGCCACCGACATTGAGATCAAGAGCGTGGTCGATGCCAAAGCGTGCGGCGGCTGGTGCGACGGCGGCGTGGTCGGCACCAAAGATGTCGGCGGTGAACTTGAGGTTCTCCCAACCGCTGAGATTGTCGTACATCGCTGGTTTGGGGGGAACGACTGCACAACGCGACCGAACCTCGTCGCCATCGTGGTGGGGGTCGAGACCGAGGACTCGGATGTCGCCGCCGTCGGCGCCGAGCGCTCCGGTGGCCAGGCGGACCGTGGTTGTCTTGCCGGCACCGTTGGGGCCGAGCAGGACAGTGATCGAGCCTTCGGGAACGGCGAACGTCAGGTCGTCAACTGCAGTGATATCGCCGAAGCTTCTGGTGACGTGTGAGAATTCTATTGCTGAGGGCATACGGTCGATTATCGGTCCCCGACCGCCCCAACTGAACTAGGAGGGTTTCAGGAAGATGCCGGTGAGCGGTGGCACGGTGACGGCGATCGACCGATCAAAGCCATGGCTGGCCTCCGGAGCCGATGACAACGTGCCCGCATTGACGATTCCACTACCGCCGTAGCGGAGGTCGTCGCCGTTGAGCACTTCCATCCAGTCACTATTGCCGGGTACTCCAAGGCGATAGTCATGCCGCACCACCGGAGTGAAATTGGCGACAAAAAGCAACGGGTTCCCGCTGTTGTCGAATCGCAGGAACGCATAGACGCTGTTGGCGTCGTCATTGCCCACAACCCATTGGAAGCCGCTGGGGTCACTGTCTTTCTCATGGAGCGCCGCGTTGTCTCGCATCAGCCGGTTGAGGTCGGTAACCCAGCGAGTAACCCCGGCGTTGTCGGTACCACTGGCTTCTGCCCAATCAAGCTCTTGTTCGTGGTTCCACTCTGCTCTCGCTCCGAATTCGCCACCCATAAACAGGAGCTTCTTGCC
>JASJHC010000325.1:0-20453 GCA_033791245.1 Acidimicrobiia bacterium
CATCGAGTGGCCGTAGATGATGAGCGGGATATCTCTCTTGATTTCAGCTGCGACAACCTCGAGATCGTCGAGGTACTCATCAAATGACTCGAGATGGACCCGGTCACCGCCGGAGGCCCCATGGCCTCGGAGGTCGAACGAGACGACCTCAAATCCCTGTTGCACCAGATACTCGCCGACGTGCTCGTAGCGTCCGGAATGCTCGCCTAAACCATGGACGATGAGGACACGCGCCACTGGATTCTCGCACGACCAGTGTCTTGCAAGGAGACCCAGACCGTCGTTGGCCATCACCTGCGATGTAGTACTCGTCATGTTGTTCCTCGGGTTGAGAGGGCCGCTCCGATGATGCCGGCGCGATTACGGAAGCGGGCCGGTCTGATGCTGGCTCTGGTGTGCAGTAGATCAGAGTATTGGTCGAAGTTCTTGGAGATCCCCCCGCCCAGTATGAAGTGGTCCGGCGGCAGCACCCGTTCCACATGCTGCAGGAACTCGTTGAGCCGTCGCGCCCACTCCCTTTCTGGGAGGCCCGCAGCGACCACCCGGGCCGCCGCATAGGCCTCGGCGTCATTTCCCTTGAACTCCAAGTGACCAAGTTCTGTATTGGGAACAAGCACTCCGTCGGTAAACAGCGCACTACCTATGCCGGTGCCCAAGGTAAGCAGCAATACGACACCGTCAAGATCCTGCGCAGTTCCCAGCATGTTCTCTGCCAGCCCGGCCGCATCGGCGTCATTCAGCACCGTCACCGGAAGGCCGAGTCGCTCCGACAGGTCTGATCTTGCGTCGGTTCCTATCCACGAGTCGTCGATGTTTGCTGCGGTGAAGGCGACGCCGGAACGGATGATGGCGGGCAAAGCAAGTCCCACCGGCCCCTTCCAGCCGAAGTGACCAACCAGCTCCGCTACGACCGAATAGACAGCCTGTGGGGTCGAGGGTTGCGGTGTGGCAATGCGCCTACGCTTGGCGAGCCGCTTGCCCGTCTTGAGGTCAACCGGTGCAGCCTTGATCCCGCTGCCGCCAACATCGATTCCCAAGGCCTTCATGGCTACCTTCCTAGATCGCCGACCGGACGATCGTACAAAAACGTGCGTTGTCTTGTCGGGGCCACGCTACCTGAATATGCATGCCTCCTGGGAATTCAGCAAAGGAACGACCAAGCGATGCACAACCAGGAAAACCGGCGTTAGCCAGAAGCTCCGCTGCTTGGGCTGCGGATCCAGGGAGGCTCACGATGAAAGTTGCCGATTCTGGAGGTCCATGCGGTAGTTGCAGACCCGGGATCTGGCGCAGGCTTGCCGCCAAATGTCTTGTGTCGGCGACGGTGTCCGCGTGGTCTTGGTCACGGCGGATGTTGACGATATTGGTGCCGACCGGTGCCCGCGGCTCAAAGCGGCCGAAGTAGTTCGGCTCTTCAACCACTATCAAATATCGCGACGCATCGACGACTACGTCCCACATCGTTCGACCGGCAATCACCGGGACTTCGACAACATCAGGTGGTCGATCCTCACCGCGAAGCCACGACGCTCGCGACAGCGCAATCCCAACCAGCCCTCGGTCGTTGGCAACCCTGACGAGATCCAATGCTTGCTCAACTAGCGATCGAGAAACGGGGTTTCGACCCGCTGCACAGGTTGCCAAGTTCCTCTCACATCCATCTCGAGAGCTGCGTCCGTAGCTATCGGTGGTGACATGAACCCCAAGCCGATGCCTACTTCGAGGACCGGACTGAAGTTGCCGGAGGCAACCACACCTGCCGATGACCCCGACCGCAACGCATAGCCATGGCGGGGTGGCCGGCGGTCTGCGGTCCGGAACGAAACGAGTGCTTTCTGCAGACCGTTCTCGCGCTGTCGCAGCAACGCCTCTCGGCCCACGAAATCATGGTCCCAGTCAACTACCCAGCCCAACCCGGCTTCCAGTGGGCTTGTTTCCTCATCGAGATCTTGCCCCCACAGCGGGTACCCCATCTCGAGACGTAGCGTGTCCCGGGAACCGAGGCCGGCCGGTACGGCGCCCGCGTCCATGAGCACTGCCAGCAGTCGGGCCCCGTTGCTGTTGGGCACCGCAACTTCCGCACCGCGCTCACCGGTGTAGCCGGTACCGGCTACCCACATCGGACCATCGGCGAACTCCCCCGTCGCCACCCGGAATCGGCCGGGCACAATCCCGATTGCCTGGTCGAGGACTTCGGCACTGTCGGGTCCCTGCACTGCCAACAAGACCGTGTCGGACCTCACTGGGACGGCATCAACGCCAGGGGCCGCGGTGAACCGAGCCAGCAGCTCGTCGAAGTTGACTCCGTTTGGCATCACCCAATAGTCATTCTCATCGAAGCGCCAGATGATGATGTCGTCGACGACACCACCCTCGTCGTTGAGGGCCATCGTGTACTGGGCGCGCCCCGGCTTGATCTTGTCGATGTCGTTGCAGAGTTCGGAACGAATGGCGGCGGTGGCACCTACCCCGGTGAGGCGGAACCGGCCCAGGTGGGTCACATCAAACACTCCAACCGATTCACGCACGGCCATGTGCTCGGCAATAACGCCCTGGTACTGCAGCGGCATGCTCCAGCCACCAAAATCCGTGAAACGGGCGCCGAGGGCTTCATGGGCGGGGCGCAATGGAGTGTCGGGCATTTGGGAAACCTCCAGATTCAGCTACCTGCTAACCCTACCGCACCGCGTGTAGGCGACTCAGCCTACGGCTGCGGCGTCGCTTTGTCCGAGATCTTCGACCCGTGGCGCACCAGGTAGCCGTGTCGGGACTGTCGGCAGATCTTGGTCCGGTGGTTCTTCGAGGCCGTATTTCACCAGAAGGTTGAGATAATCACGCTGATAGAAGACTTTGCATTCAATCTCGGGATGGATCTCACGAAGCAGACGAACCTTCTTGTTCTTCTTGGTCACCAGCTTCTGACTCATCGTGGTGATCTCGATATAGAGGTCGTCACTGGGTAGGTAGAAGTCGGGTCTGAAGAACTTGTTCGGAGCACCATCGGCGTCAAACCCAATCGCAAACTCGCGCGGTTCGTAATCCCAGGCAACGTCGTAGAAGTCCAGGAGTAGCGCAAACTGCCGTTCGCTCTCGTGGGCGAAGTCGACAGTGTCAGCCAGTTGTGGCTCGTCGAGAAGGTCGTAGCTCAGTTGGCCGTTGCCTCCGCTATCGCGGTCGCTTTCGCACCCTCTTCTGGGAATAGCTTGTGCATTTCGCCTTCGAGCTCCTGTTGCACAGGACCGACCGCGATACCAAACACGCCTTGACCCTTTTGGAATACGTCGACAACCTCGTCGGCGCTGTGTGCGGCAAAAATGGTGGCTCCGTCGGACAGCAGGGTGACGTCGGTAAGCGGGCTGTTGCTGGCGAGCTGCTCGCGCAGGATCACAATGGCAGTACGGATCTTTTTCAGGCTCATGCCCGCATCAAGAAGCCGCTTGACGACCTTGAGTTGCACAATGTCGCCGAATGAATACCGGCGTTGGGTGCCTGATCCCTGTGCTGATTGCACGGAGGGTTGGATGAGACCGGTGCGCGCCCAATAGTCAAGCTGGCGATACGTGATCCCAACCAGACTGCACACCTGCGGGGCGCGATATCCAGTGTCCTGCTCTCTCACATCAAGCCTCCTTTGGCTTGTAGCTTACATCGACGTAATTCCGCCAACCGAACTACGCCCGTGAAGTTACAGAAACAGGTCGCGACTTGTCAACAACCCCTGTGGATAACCCAATGAAATGGGCGTTCTGGGAGCCGCCATTTTGCCGGCGGGCAGAGACACCTGCTGTTTCTCAGCAAGTACGGTTACGAATCGTGGGAATGGCCGGAGCCAAAATCCTCCGGCGTGATGTCTTCGAGGAACTCACGGAACCGCTCGATCTCTTCTTCTTGACCGTCTTCCTCTATCTCGACACCCGCCTCTTCGAGCAGGGCTCTGTCGGCAAATATCGGAGCTTCGGTGCGCGCCGCTACTGCAATGGCGTCCGAGGGACGAGCCGAGATGACTGTCTCACTCCCCTCTTGGTCCATCACCAGGTTGGCGAAGAATGTGCCCCCAGACAGCTCGGTTACATCGACACGTACCACCGTGGCTTTGAGTGACGTGATGAGCAACGTAAGGAGGTCATGGGTCATTGGTCGCTGCGGCTCAACACCCTGTAACGCCAACGCGATAGCGGTTGCTTCGTTTGGTCCGATCCAGATGGGCAGGTATCGGGCGCCGTCGGTTTCGCGGAGTAACAAGATGGGTACATTCGACGGGAGTTCGATCCTCACTCCCACCAGCTGCATAGGTACAGGGTCCATGCTGACAGCCTATCACCGGCGAGTTTCTCAGCTGTCGCTGCCGCTTGCCGTCGCAAAGGCGACCTGCGGGAAGGTCTTGTCGAGATCTTCGAGACGATCCATATCCATCACTGCCCACAGCCCGGGCAGATTGCGGTAGCGACCGTTCCAATCGAGCCCGTATCCCAGAAGGAACTCATCCCCAATTTCGAAGCCCCGATATTCGAGCGGTACCTCGACGATCCGCCGCGGTACCTTGTCCAACAAAGCAACCGTGTTGAGGCTTGCCAGATCGCGGACCGCCAGGTTGCGGCGCAATGTGCTGAGGGTGAGACCCGTGTCGACGATGTCTTCGACAAGCAAGACGTGCCTTCCTTCCAGCGAGATCGCCGTGTCCATTGCAACGGAAACCCTCCCCTCGCTTCCGAATCGGGTGAGAAGCAGGAAGTCCACTTCGTGCGGCTGATTGATACTCCGCGTTAGGTCGGCCATGAACGGAACCGATCCCTTCAATACGCCGACAACCACAGGATTCAAACCCGCATAGTCAGCAGCGATTGCTGCACCCAGTTCGGCGACACGGTTGGCTAACGCGTCGGCGTCCACTACTTCAAGGTACGGAGTGTTCAACCGGATCCACCGAGCGTGACCGGTAGCATCGCGCGAACCATTTCTACGATCCGACGTGTACCCGGCGTCTCTCCCCACGCCGACAGCGCCTCTCGTCCGTTGGCAAGCGGTTGCCGTGTCTTGACTACCTTTTCGATATCAGCATCGAGGCTCGCACCAACCGCCCCACCGCCTCCTTCTGGCTCGACCAGCGGTGCCAGGAAGCGATCTCTTATCGTCAACCGAGCAGTCACATAGTTGAACAATGTTGCAGTGTCGGCGAAGTGGTTCTCACTACCCATCACGACGCCAACAAACACTTGACCATCCGCCTCGAGAACTGACACCAGGACACGCCCGGCGTCACCGGTGTAGCCGGTCTTCATTCCGACTACACCTGGATACTTGTTGAGTAAGAGGTTGGTGTTGATGGCAAGCCGGTCCGCGCCATTAGGGGCCGGCTTGAAACGGATGAACCCAGTTCGGGTCAGCTGCTTGAGTACATCGTCTTCGAGAGCAGCCTTTGCCATCTCGGTGAGGTCGCGGGCTGAGGTGTAGTGACCATCTGCATCAAGACCGTGCGGATTGACGAAGTGGGAATGGGTAAGACCCATTGCCACCGCTTTCTCATTCATCAGAGCAGCGAATCCTTCGAGGTCGTCACCGACGTGTTCGGCGAGCGCATAGGCAGCGTCGTTGCCCGAACGAACCAGCACGGCAGCAAGTAAGTCACGTACGCTCCAGACCTCGCCGGCGACCAAACCGATCTCGGCCTCCCCCACATCGGCCGCCGTCTCGGAAATACGGACCCGCTCATCGAGGTCGGCATGGTCCCTGACCACCAATGCTGTCATCAGCTTGGTTACCGATGCCATGGCCCTTTCCTCGTCAGCGTTGCTCTCGAGAAGGCTGATCCCGGATTCTGTATCGACGACTATCCAGGCTCCTGCCGTGAGCTCCGGGACTTCAGGTAGCGGTGGAAACTGCACCGGTGAGGAGAGCATCGAGAGCGCGGCAAGCACGGCAATCGGAGAAAGCAGGGTGTGCATCATCCCTCGAGGAGTCGACGGAGCCTGGCCCTGACCAGGTTCTCCTGCAGCTTTGCCCCGGCGCTTGCTCCATCAGCGAGCACCTCGGCGGCACGGCGACGATTCTTTGGATTGCGATGACGCAGCATCGGGGTAACCAGCTGCGACAGGAGGTCGACTTCCCGGTCGGCAGCAAGCCGCAACGACCTGATGTGCCGTCCCTCGTAGCCACGCGCAAACAATCGATAAGCAGAGCGGGCTATCGCAAGGTCTTCGTCACGAAACACTTGGCGGCCGTCAGGCAAATCGAGCGGCATCAGGACGCCCTGCGAAATCAGCTCATCGACCTGGGCACGATCGACGCCGCTGGCGCGGCACAATTCGTCAACCGCCATCGAGACTCCTGCGCTCCCGAAATACGCTTCCGGTGCTGGCCCGCTGTCTCGTGGCGTTGCGGTGTCTTCGCCGCGGTCCCATGAGGTGAGCTTTGACTTGATCACCTTGAGGGGCAGGAAATGGTCGCGTTGTTCGCTCAGTACGTAGCGGAGCCGTTCCACGTCATCCTCGCCGAACATGCGGTATCCGGAGGGACTCCGCGTCGGACTAATGAGACCTTGTGCCTCGAGGAAACGAACCTTGGAAACGGTCAGATCAGGGAAGTCGGCACGGAGCTTGTTGATCACCTCTCCGATTGACTGGGTCTTCCGTCCCGCCAATTGCGCTGGCGCGGTGGCTTCTTCAGCCATGTCCGCCCGCTACGACCAGGTGGAACTTGCCGATGATCACCTCGTCGCCGGGCTGCAACCGGGCGGTATCTTGTCGGTCAGCGTTCACATAGGTGCCGTTGGTAGAACGAAGGTCTTGGACGCTCAACCCGTCAGCGTCCACGGTGAAGCGGGCGTGGTGGCGGGAAACGGTGACGTCGCCAAGGAATATCGCGACATCATCGGAACGACCCGCCAATGTCTCCCCCTCGCCAAGGACGTAGGTCAATCCGGCTTGCGGGCCGCGTTCGACCACAAGGGCGTATCGGAAAGCTCCCTCGATTTTCCCAACCATCTCACCGACGTCGGCAGAGCCACCGTCGGGATCGTAGAAGACGGTCTTTTCTGCGTCAGGGGTGTCGTCAGGCGCGGTGTATTGATCGGCCATGTCCAATATGGTAGTCACAAAGCCTCGACAACTGGTTGAGACTTTTGGGTTTCTCGGCTACTCGCTAAAGGTGGCGTAAGCCACGGGGTCCATTAGTGCAGCTACTGCGGAAGAATCGCCTTCGATAACAACAAACCAGCCGGTCTCATAGGGATCGGCGTTGATCGTCTCCGGTGCGTCAACAAGCACCTCGTTTGCCGCGACGATGGTCCCTGTGATCGGTGCGTAAACGTCGGCAACCGACTTGGTCGACTCGATCTCTGCAAAGGCTTCGCCTGCGGTGACTTCAGCCCCAACTTCCGGAAGGTCGACAAAGACCACGTCGCCAAGGGCGTCTTGGGCGAAGTCGGTAATTCCGACGCGCACGTTACCGTCGTCTTGGATGGCAACCCATTCATGGTTCTCTGTGTAGCGGAGTCCCTCTGGAATCTGCACGGTGTCTCCTGTGTGTATCGATCTTGTCTTGAGCTTAACCCGCCGGCTGGTCGGAGGCTTGGCGGGCCCGGATCGCGGCAGCTGCGTCGCCTGCGTACTGCACTGCGACTACGTAGTACAAAATGAGTCCTGGAACCCCGGCGATCCAGCCAAGCGCGGTCGCCCAGCTCCACTCTGCGCCGACAAAGAACCACGCCACCGAAAAATACAACAAGAAGGTCGCCAGCTTGCCCATATCGCGCACCGCCAGCTTGGTGTGCCCTTTCAGTGCAACGACGATGGCTCCGACCCCGACCACTGCCTCACGAATGATCAGCGGCCAGGCAAACAATGCGGGAAGATCGCCGGTAATGATGCCACCGATAACGGCGGCAGCAACGGCTAGTCGATCAGCAAGCGGGTCGAGGAACTTGCCGACTTCGGACACCTGGTTGAGGCGCCGGGCGAGATATCCGTCGATCCAATCGGTCGACCCGATGACGCCAAGCAGCCACCCGGCCGCAAACGGATTGTCCTTCCCGAAAAGAAGCCAGAGGAATACCGGTATCAGTCCGAGACGGAGCAGCGAGATCAGATTTGGGATGGTAAGCACGAGGCTTACGGTATCAGCCGACTCGTACGACGCGGAAGCGGATGCGATCCAGCTCCGTGTCTTCGAAGGTCACGACGAAGGCATAGCCCTTGGCATCGGGGAACTCGATCCCATGGAACGGGCTGACAATGGGAACAATGCTCGAAGAGCCCGGAGGCAGATTGGGAGGTGCGCCAACACGCAGCTTGCCCTTGGCCTCGACCCCCATATCGACGCCGTCTTCGTCAATGAGTCGCAGCGAAATCTCGAGATCGCGGTGCCGCTCATCAGGCTCGATCTCGGCTACCAGCGCCACGGTCAGACTGCGATGGATAACAGGGAGTTTGCGAGCGCTGATGGTATCGAATCCACCGCCGAGCACGAATAGTTTCCCGCCCTGAACTTGGGCCGAATCGGCAAGCATCGCCGTGGTCAAACGCACCGTTATCTCCTCATCCTGCAGGCTGCGCCAAACCTGGCGCCCGCACACTTCACTTCGGTATTCCCGCTCTTCCCCCCTGTATCGGTCACTAAACCCCGATACTCAACCACTGATTCTGAGGTCTTTTCTCACCGATTTCCGGGAGGGAATACCCGCGCTGCTGGCAACTGTGCCTTATGGTCCACCGATGCCGTTGCGGATACTCACTATCAACCTATTCAATGGTCGCGCAGATTGCGACTCTCTTGTTCGTGCTCTACACGAACACGCTCCGGACGTTGTTGCGGCCCAGGAGCTATCTGACAACGCCGCAGCAGTACTTGCGGACTGGGGTGACAACCATCTTCTGGACCCACGCGACGACACCACCGGTATGGGTGTCGCGACCAACCTACTTGCGCACTTCACCCGTCTCGACTTCCCCAACCGACGCCCAGTGGTCGCCAAGCTTGGCGGCGAACGCTTCGGCTTTCACAACGGTGTTGAACTCATCAGCGCGCACTTGGTCAATCCGATCGAACGGCCTGTGATGGTATCGCACCGCGTCCGGCAACGGGAGCTCCAAGCTCTGCAGGCAACGTTGACCGCACCTACGAAATCGGCGCGCGTTCTGGTCGGCGACCTGAACTCCTCACCAGCCTGGCCCATGTATCGCAGGCTGGCTGCGTTGGCGACTGATGGCGCGGTCGCCGCAGGCGGCGCACGACGTAGCTGGGGGCCAACGCCAACCTCGCCGCGACTGCTCCGCATCGACCATGCGTTCTTGCAGGGCGCCCAATGTGTGGCGTCGCGACTAGTGGAGGTCAGGGGGACCGATCATCGCGGACTGCTGGTCGACCTGGAGCCGGTGCGATAACGGCGCGACACGCTCCATCCCAGAGCAACACGCCAGGCGACCAACCCAAACCCGTTGACCACGATGGTCACGATGACAAACGTCGGCGGGATATCGCGGGCTAGGACAGCACCTCGCAGGAACGTAGCTAGCGGAGCCGCGAGCAGCCAAGCCCATCCGACTTTCCACACCGCTTTCGGGTCGTTGATGACGGTTGGGTTATAGACGTCGAGGAATGGTGCCACCGCAGCCCAGGCGAGTAGTGACACGACCAGGGTCACGGTCATCCGGCCGAACGCATCGAGCGTCAAGTGGGTGGCGAAGCCGACAAGGGTCAGGGCCACAAGGACGGATACATCACCGATGATGGCTCGGCGTTGGCTTGGCGTGAAGTGTGGCATCAGGTCTCTGGTCGTCGCGCAATGGCGACGACCTTACCTCGGATTTGGAGTCTGGCGTCCGTCAGCGCCGCCGTATACGGCGCTCAGCGACGCCAGACCGATGCCCGGGGTCTGGTCTGAGCGGCGACATTACGATCCCATGGGACCGGTGACCCGGATGACCTCTTCCCTGGCGCGCAGTGACGTCAGAATCCCATCCATCGCTTCGGAGCCGACCCCGACCAGCTCGCAATTGAGGCGTCGGGTGCCTTCCGTCTCGACCATCGAGATGCGATGGACTTGGGCGCCCATGGCGTTGAGTGTTTCAAATAGCGGTGTCAGCGTGCCATGCCCTGCTCGATATTCGATTTCGATTGGCTGCACGATGCTGCGTCTCATCAGAGACCGGATGGGAGCGAACCCAACCATGGCCACCAATGCGATTGCCAACGATGCCGCGGCCACGGCATAGAGACCGAACCCGGCCGCCACCCCGAGTGCGGCAGCAAACCACAGCGTCGCCGCAGTAGTGATGCCGGTCATTGTGAACCCGGTCTTGATCATGCCACCAGCCCCGATGAAGCCAATCCCGGTTACAACCTGGGCGGCGACTCGGGTGAGGTCGGTTCCATCGGCAGACACTGAAGCACCGGCGACCGAGAACAGTGCCGCACCGGCGGCAACCAGAGTGTGGGTGCGTAGACCCGCGGTCTTGTGCTGGACTTCACGCTCGATGCCAAGGGCGGCGCCAAGCACGGCAGCCAGCGCCACCCGGGCGATCATTTCGAGGTCGGTCAGCTGCACTGCGGTCTCATCCACGTAGCCGTCAGCACAATATGGCTAGCCGTTTTTGGCCTTCTTCGCCGCACGCTTTTCTTTGAGACTCTTGGCAGGTGCTTTCTTGGTCGCCCTGCCGCCCTTATCTTTCGATGCCATGAGTACCTCCTGGCTTTCTCCAAAGATAGCGTGGATTCTCAAATTGCCGTGGCGTATCCGACAGCCGGGTTGTCGGCCGGCGAAGGCGTTCGACAACGGATCTCACCAGGATCCTCTACTTCTCCGTCAACTCCGGCAGCTCGGCTCGATAGATGCCGTACCCGACGACGGCCAACACCAGCGATTTCCCATCTGGCGTCAGCTCCATGTTGTGGGCAACGTTATCCCGGACAATAAACTCTTCGATGTCGGGTAGACCTAGGTTCATCAACGTCCATGTCTCGCCGGCGTCTGCGGATACGTGGACCCCACGACTGGAGCTGAGGTAGAGCACGTCGTGGTCCCGTGGGTCGATGACGACCATGTAGTACTCAGCTTGCACCGGTAGCCCCTCGGTGATGGGCAGCCAGTTCGCCCCGCCATCGACCGAGCGCATCACCGTCCCACAGAAGGATTCGAGGTTACGGCCACAGAACCCCTTGTTTTGTCCGTTCTTCGTGGCCGTGTACATAAGACTGGGGTTTGCATCATCGATCACCACAGAGAACGGCCACTGTTCCGCCGGCATGCCCTCGGACGTGTCGTACCAACTGCTTCCGCGATCGTCCGAACGAATGATGCCGTTGTAGGTACCCGCAAATATGGTATCGGGGTTCTCCGGATGCACCGTCAGCGAGAAGATGCCGTCGTTGCCCATCCCGGTGTTGGAACTGCGCCAACTGCGACCGCCATCTTCGGAAGCAAAGAAGCCGCCGGGGAAGTGCCCGAGGTAGACGCGGTCTTCGATGACAGGATCGAACAGAAACGAGCCGTACTGATACAGACGGCGATCCCACGGAGCCCACTCCCCCATCCCGATGGTGGCGCCGAGATGCTGCCACGTCGTGTCCCCCGGCGCCAGCATGTAAACGCCATATCCCGCCGTGCCGGCGAATACCGCACCAGAAGCCGCAGTCTCGAGGGCAAGGATCTGAGCGGTCGCCAGGCCGTCATTGACGGGCTCCCAGTTGGCTCCGCCATCGGTCGTCACGAAGACGCCGCGATCATCTGTCGCCAGCCACAGCCGGCCTTGCCCATCGATAGCCAGGGCAGTCAATCCGGCCTTCATCAGGTCCTGGTTGCCTCCATATGGGCCGAGCGGCCTCCACGTGGCCGCACCGTTGTCGGATACAAAGACGCCGTGCTCGTAGATCGAGAGGTAGAGGCGATCCGCGCGAGTCGGGTCAACCACAAGGCTGTAGTAGCCCTGCAGAACCGGATCGGCGACCTCGAAACTCGGGATGCCGAAGTTGCTCTCGGTCCACGTCGCCCCGTTGTCGCGGGATGTATAGACACCGCCCGGATATGACGAGGCCCACAATCGGGCGGGATCGGTGGGATCAACAGCGAGGCGGATGTTGGCGATCTCCGATCTTGGTCCAGCGGAGGGGCGCCACTCGATCGCAACCGATCCGTTTGGTGCAGCCCGCACAGTCCCTAGGGTCGCTCCACCTCCGAGAGTTCCAGCCACGATGGTGTCGTCGACCATGGCGATCGCCCCAATTTCGCCAAAGTCGAGACCGTCGCTCGCTCTAGCCCATGTTGTGCCGTCTGGGTCGGAAACGTAAACCCCACTGCCGGTTGCCGCGATCAGGGCTCCGGTTTCGCCGTGGCGCAGCAATTGTTTGATCGGGCTATTGAAGGGATCACCTTCGAGAAGTGGCTCCCAGGTGCCTGCACCGGCCCAGCGATAGATGTTGTGGACCACCGCAGGGTCACCAATTCGAAATTGGAAGTCGGTGTCAATATCGGAGCCGCCGGCCACCAAGACTCCACCTTCACGAGCGAGAACGTTGTTGAAGCCCATGTCGGGCAATCCAGCCGAGATGTCGATCGCCACGTCATTGACGATCTCGTAGACCCCTGATAGGTGGGTGACCGCAAAGACCGCATCTCCCTGGTCGGAGAACGAGAGCACGGACCTTGTGAGCCCCTCGATGGGGTGCGGGCCGTCGAGCCCGATGCGGAAGTTAGAGCCGGATTCGGGGACTCCTGCGAAGATCGCCAAACCTTCCGGGACTCTGTCGAGCAGAGATACGTATATGCCCTCATCAGTCTTGGCTAGAGACATCACTCGATAATGCATTCCATCGTCGAATTCGAACAACGAGCCCCAGGTGAGACCCGAATCCCAGCTCTCCCACACGATCGGGCGGGTGCGGTCTCCAATGATGAGGTGACTGCTCTCGAGCGGATCGACCACGATTGCGGCCACCGAAACGGTTGGAGTATCAAGCTGCACCCACGATTCACCGCCGTCAGCTGATCGGTACAAACCGTCACCCCAGGGAGCGGCATAGACCACGTCGGGGTCTCCCGGATCGATTGCCACCGCATGCACCGTCACGAAATCGAAACCGTCGGTGTGCACCGAGTTCCAGGTATCGCCCGCGTCTGAGCTTGCCCACAAGCCAGGGTCCTGACCGGTGACGCCTGCGTAGACGGTATATGGGTCACCCGGTCCGACGATGAGATCGGTGACTCCTGAGGCGCCAGGGATGCGGAGCACTTCTTCCCAACCTTCGGGATCACCGTCCGGGCCACCTCGGTAGCGCCACACGGCACCGAAGTCTTCAAACTTCTTTGGAGAGTAGGAGGCGAAGACTGCCCCATCAGGCGCTGTCTCGATAGCGTACGCATAGTCGGGCGAGTTCAGCATGTTGAACCAGGCGTTCTCCCCCAGTCCGATGGGGTGCTCGTCGCCGGGGATGAGACCCACGATGCTCGAGATGTTGGTCCCGAGGTTGGCGCTGAACAGCGTGTCCTGGTCGGCCGATAGCGAGATGCTGTGGACTCGGTTGGCGCTGAATGCATCAGCGGGGTGGCTCCAGGTCACACCTCCGTCGAGCGATTCGAAGACGTCGGTCAGCTCCGACATAAAGAGCAGATGGTCCGGGTCGTGCGGATCGAAGGCCACCTCGTCGGCCATCGAACCCGTTGCCGCCATCATCGTCCAGGTTGCCCCACCGTCCGTGGAAAGATGGGCGGGGTAGCCCAAGTTGCCGGAGGCCACCATGGTGTTCGGATCAGTCGGGTGCACGTTGATGTTGCCAACGGGGGCAGAAACGATCCCGACCATGGAGGCCTCCCAGGTCTCGCCGCCGTCGGTGGAACGGGCAACTCCCTCATGTCGCAGGTATGGCCTTACGTAGACGACCCCCGGCACGGTGACGTCGAACACGAGTTCTTCGAATACGTAGCCGGCGGTGAAGCCCGACACTGGCGGCTGCCCCCTCCCCAGAAGGCGGTTGGGGTCGGTTCGATCTAGCTCGGCGAGCGCGAAGTCGACGTTGGAGAGCACGTACCGATCATCTCGGACATCAACATCGCCGACCGTTGGAGACATGACGTCCCGTATTTCAGTGAACACTTCCCAGGTCTGCCCATGATCGCGGCTGACCCGTACCAGGTCCGCCAGCGGGAAGAAGGGCCCATCCGTCTGATCGACATGGGCAAGAGCAAACAGCAAGCCGGAGTTCTCGTCGTATTTCAGCTTCTGGACCACCAGCGGTTCGTCGAAACCCGGATCTACTGGCTGCCACGAATCGCCCTGATCGAGCGAAAGGAACACCTGCGAGGCGTCGCTGCTTCGCATCATCGAAGCGTCGCCTATGGCCACGGTCGCCAAGACCGACTCGCCAGCGATGACGAGGTCATCGACGCTGAGGATCGCTGCTTCGGACCGGGCCCGGCTGGCAATAGCCGCATGATCGGGCGTCACGTCGGTCCATACCGCGTTGTCCGGCGTTAGCGGAACATCGCCGATCGGTGTACGCAACATCTCAACACGCAGCTCGTCACG
The DNA here is from genome assembly GCA_033791245.1 of Acidimicrobiia bacterium. GTDB lineage: Bacteria > Actinomycetota > Acidimicrobiia > Spongiisociales > UBA5794 > JAAETI01. Next base: position 14,514 of record JASJHC010000325.1, read on the forward strand.
CCCTTCGGATGAGTTGGCGGCATATAGCCACTCGTCGTCGACTGCAACGGTGATGCATGCGGCGCCGACGGGTACCTCTGACCCGTCGCGTTGGAGGAGGACGAGGCCGAGTGAGCTGCATGCATAGGTACCGTGGCGACCGAACGCCAGCGACGTGACGCCGCTGACTGCGCCTCGACTGACCTTGGTCCACGACTCACCTTGGTTGGTGGTCTGATACAGGCCAGCCGCAGAGACGGTATACACAGTGCCTGTGAAGGGATCCTGCGCCACCATCCCGGCACTCCCTCCGGGTGGCCCGTTGAGCGATTCCCATTTCAGATCCGCTACAACCACATCAGGTTCGACAGCCCCATCGACAACCACGGTTGTGGCTGTGGTAGCGGGGGGCTGCGGTCCGGTAGATGTGGTGTTGTCCTGGGTCTCATCGGAGCTCGTGCAGGACGTGATGAAGAGGACGACAGCGACAGCCGCCGTAACGGTGGGCCTGAGACCTCCCCGGTTCCCCATCTACCTACCGTATGTGCATCGACAAGCCGTGACAAGGCCTCTTTCGATAGCCGTTCTGGTCGGACTCGGCCAGGTCATTCCGGACCCAGCAGCCAACCCGGCCGACGACCTAGCGCTTGCGGACGCCTAGTCGGCGCTCTGGTTGGCCATGAGTCTCCGCAAGAGTGCCTCGGTCGATTCGGGGTTCTGCTCGCCAGCCTCACCGAGCAGTCCCTTCTGGGTGAGCGTGTACAGGAAACCCAGAGCAGGAAGGACCAGTAACGCCGCCACAATGAAAGCCACCAGTAGGCCAACCAGAACCGGTGTTGAAGCCGCATAGTCGTCCACCCTTGCCGCCGGCTCCAGGATGTACGGGTATTGCCCAGCTCCCCATCCCCAAAGCACCGCAGCCGTTGCGGCCACGGCCGCGATCCGCGCCTTCACGTAGTGACGCCCCACCAGAGCCACCAACGCGGCGATCCCGCCCAGTGCCGAGCCGATCATGAGCGGTATCCCACGCCAGGAGACCAAGCCGTCATATAGCTCAGGCGCATCGAGAGCGAGAACCGCAATGCCCGCGGCTGCGACCACGCCCATTACAGCCCCGGTGTAGATACCGCGGATGCGGAAGTAGTCCGCCAGATCGTCCGATCCTTCAGCGACGGCATCACGAATGGCCAGGACCGCGGCGAGGAACGCAGAAGCTCCCACCGCGAGAACGCCCCCAAGCAGCGAGGTGGGATTGAGCCAAGACGTGATGGGGTGGCCGGCGGCGTTGCCGAGGGGCACCCGGCCCGACGCCACTCCCCCGGCGACGGTCCCCAGAAAAAACGGGGTCAGAATCGAGGAAGCCGCAAAGATGGCGCCAAGCGCTCGTTGTCTGGAGAGGGTTGCGGCCCATTTGCGGAACGCAAAAGCAGACCCTCGAAAGATGATGCCGATCGCCGCTACGGTCAGCGGGATGTACATCGTGGTCGCGATCGCGACAAACGGCTCAGGGAACGCCGTCCACAGGTAGACGAGAACAAATATCAGCCAGACGTGGTTGGCCTCCCACACCGGACCGATCGTGCGTTCCAGGAAGCCTCGCACCCGGGAGCCCTTCGTAGCATCACCGGCGAGAAGGTCCCAGAAGCCCGCTCCGAAGTCGGCGCCACCGAAAATCCCGTAAGCGGTCACCCCTACCCAGATCACTACAAGCAATACGTCTGCAAGGGTCATAGTGACACCGCCGGGCTCGGTCCGTACGGGGCCGGGGCTTCTTCTCCGGCGGCAAAACGCTTGGCGATGCGGCGTAGCACAGCAACAGTGATGATCCCGAGACCGACATAGATTGTGCTGATGACTACGGCCGAAACCACTATGCCGTCTGCCGCCGAGACCGCGTCGGTGGTGCGCACGATTCCGTAGACTATCCACGGCTGGCGGCCCACCTCGGTGACGATCCAGCCAGTCTCCATCGCCACGATCGCGGCTATCCCGGCACCCGCCGCCGCACGCCAGAACCAAATCGAACCGGGAAGCCGTCTCTTCCGCCACCACACGAAGCCGAGCCAGACAGACAAGGCCAGCAGAGCAGTACCCAGTCCGACCATTATCTGAAACGCCAAATGCACGATGTTCGCGTTTGGCCGCTCGTCCGCGGGGACTGCGTCCAAACCGGGGACTTCGCCATTGAAATCGCGGGTTCCCAGGAAGGATGCAAGCTTCGGAATCTCGATGGCACCGACGACTTCACCGTCGACGAGGAAACCACCCAGCGTCAATGGGGCGCCGTCCCGTGTCTCCGGAAGCAACTCCATAGCGGCAAACTTGGCTGGTTGGGCGTCGATCAGGCGCCGCGTCGCCACGTCGCCGACCAGGACCTGCAAGGGAGCCGCGATACTCGCCAGAACGAATGGAATGATGAAACCAAGACGGTGAATACGGTCTCGCCGTCCTTTGAGCCAGCCAACGGCATAGACGCTGGCAACCATGAATCCGGACACCATGTAGGCCGCAAGAAGCATGTGAACATACTGGATTCCAACCGCCGGGTTGAACATGGCCGCAAGAGGATTGACGTCGGTGATCGAACCGTCCGCCGCGATAGTGAAACCCGCCGGGGAGTTCATCCACGCGTTTGCGGCAAGGATGAAGAACGACCCGGCGATACCGGCGGCGACGATTGGGAACAACGTCAGATAGTGAATCCGAGCGGACAGCCGTTGCCATCCGTATAGATAGATGCCGATGAAGATCGCTTCCAAGAAGAACGAAACGCCTTCGAGAGCGAACGGAAGGCCGATCACATCCCCGTAGGGGCCCATCAATCCTGGCCACAGCATCCCCATTTCGAAGCTCAAAATGGTACCGGAGACGGCACCGACCGCGAAGAGGACGGCCATAACCTTGGACCAACGCTTGGCCAGTTGCAGGGCTGCGGCGTCGCCATGCTTTAGGCCGCGCCGGTGGGCAATGAGGGTGATCACCGGGAATCCGATACCAAGCGCCGCAAAGACGATGTGGAAACCGAGGCTGATGGCCATCTGATAGCGAGCCGCGGCGAGGTTGGCATCGGCAAGAAGACCAACAATCCCGATGAGCATTTCGTTTGCCTCCGATTGATCGACCCGAGGGTTCGCCAGCTCAATCTATCGAGCGTCTAGGGGTAGTTTGACGCCTCGAGGTCCCGATCTGAGGGGCAAAGGTCTCTTTCCCCCTCCAACCGGAGACATCAATCCGGGAATGGTCCTCTCACCGAAAACTGTTGACAAGAGTGAATGCAGTTTCCAATAGGAGGCACGCTGTGAACGCACGACAAATTGGTACCTTTCGAGGCATCCCCATCAAGTTGCATTGGGGTGCAGTGGCAGTCGCCGCCGTCCTGGGATTAATCGTGGCCAACAGTGTGTTCCCGCAGCTGGCTCCGGGGATGTCGAGCACCGCCTACCTGATTGGTGGTGCGATTGCCGGGGCAGCCCTGCTCGGCTCACTCCTTGTGCACGTAGCGTCGCAGGCGCTGGTTGCCCCGCGGTATGGTGGCGAAGTTTCCTCGTTCACTCTCTGGTTCCTTGGCGGCGTCGCCCATTTGGAGGACGAGGCACCTAGCCCGCGCGCCGAGGCCCAGATCGCCGGTGCGGGACCTGCTTCCAGCCTGGCAATCGCAGTTGTGTTCCTGGGGCTCGGCTGGATCGTTGCCATCTCTGAGATCTCCCCGCTCTTGAGTGCGACACTCTTTTGGATCGGTGGTCTCAACGCTGTTCTGGGCATCTTCAATCTCCTGCCAGGTGCGCCGTTGGATGGCGGTCGTCTGTTGCACGCTTGGCTGTGGAAGCGTCACGGCGACAGATCCCGGGCCACGGCCGGCGCTTCCAAGGCAGGGCGAGTTGTCGGCATCCTGGTCGCAGCAATCGGCGCAGCCGAGTTCCTTGCTGGTAATCCCGGCGGACTGTGGACTGCGTTCATAGGTTGGTTCCTCTACACAGCAGCTGGGCAAGAGGCCAAGACAGGGCGCCTGTCAGCAGTGTTGCGGGGACGAAGCCTCGCAGAGATCATGTCGCCACTTCCCCCCTCCATCGCCAATTGGAGCCTGCTCCGAGATGTGGTGACAGCGGACACCGGCGACGACCGCATCATGGCCGTTGACTTTGGCGGATCCGTGACTGCTCTGACCTCTCGCTCTGCGGTATTTAAGGCGGCAGCGGTTGCGGCCCAACGGAACTCTGCTCCAGAGCGTCTCCGCGATCTGCCGTTCCCCGAGCCGACCCGCCTCGAGGAGGACCAGCCTGCCTCGACGATTCTCCGTCACCCCGGACGCCCGATCCTCGTGACAAGAAACTCGAGCCCAGTCGGAATCGTCACTGCGGTCGAGATTGACCGGATAGTGGCCATGCATCACTTGGCGCCCAAAGGCGAAGACGTTGCGGCCTGACCGCAGTCTCCTCCCCGGATAGGACGACATCACTCTTTACCATCGAGCATCCTATGAGACGACGGACTTCCGGGGGAAGGTCTAGTTGGATACGGTGTGAATGACCAGCAGCACCTTCATGGTCACGCTCTCGAGTTCCAAGGGCTCCTCGGTCCCGACGGCCGACCCATCCGCCGCAGCGACAGCGACCAGGGGCCGGTGCTGGTTGCGTGGTCCGACAACGGTCCAGAGAAGACCGCTGGCGATACCCGCACCTTTATGGCGCTGATGACCATCGTGCAGCACCACGGACGACCCCACACCCCCACCGACCAGGCCCACATCGAGAGCTTCTTTGATCGTCTCAACGGGAAATGGCCCCACCTCGAACGCATCAAGGACCCCGCCGGCCTCGATGCCGAACTCGACCGGGTCCGAGGCGAATACAACACGGTCAGGCTGCACGAAGCTATCGGGTATGTCACCCCCGACGACGAGCACCACGGCCGGGGCCCTACCATCCGCCGAGCCCGCGCCACAGGAATGAAAAACGCACACCGCCAACGAATCAACCACAGCAGAAACCACCCGCCCGAGACCAGCAGCACATGAATAGGGTTAGGAAAACAACAATCTCTATCAAAGAGTCAGATACGCCTCAGCACAGCGGGACCGCGATCGGGGCGCGATGGTCAGATCCGCGGGCACGGACTCGAGCAGTGCCGTTTGATGGGGGACCATCCGTTGGTGCTGGCTCTATCTGTCTCGGGGCGGTTGGGTGTCTGTGTTCGTAGCGTTCAAGGAGATCCGTCAATCGTTGGGTCGGTTCACTTTGTTGAGCCTGGCTGTTGGGCTCTTGGTGATACTGCTGTTGTTCTTCCAAGCCGTTGCTGGGACGTTGACTAGCGGCCTGACCGGCGGGCTTGAGTCATCCTCGGCCGACGTTTTGGTCTATGACCTGCGGGCTAGACGGAACCATGTGAACAGCCTGATACCAGCCTCTGTCCTTACAGAGGTGGGTGAGGCCGCTGATGTCGTTGCGGTTGCACGCATTGGGCTCAGCGTGTTTACCGGCACGCGCGGTGGTGCCGAAATCGACTTGCAACTCGTTGGAGGCGAGTCGACTGGGCCGTCGTTCCCCGCCGATATCTCCAGCGGCCGGGTCCCTCAAGCATCGGGTGAGGCTCTGTTCAGCGGTCCTGGGTTCGACGATCCGATCGAGATTGGCGCGACCATCAAGGTCGACGGCATAGAGTTCGAGATCGTTGGCACCGCCGATGATGCCGCGTTCAATTTGCTCCCCACGTTCTATGTGACCTTCGGCGACTTCATATTGGCGTCGCAGACTCGGGCCGGAGTTCCTATCGAGGTGGCTCCATCGCTGCTTGGCGTCGCGGTGGCTGACGGTGCTGACCCCGCAGCGGTTGCCGAGTCGCTGACCAAATCGATCGACGGAATCGAGGCACTTGATCGTTCTGCAGCGGTTGATGCGTTGCCCGGTGTTGGACAAATCACGCAATCGTTCAACATTCTGTATGTGCTGCTCTACCTCGTGGTCG
>JASJHC010000326.1:0-3933 GCA_033791245.1 Acidimicrobiia bacterium
ACCTTCGAAAACGGCGGCGAGAAGGTCGTTGAGGTTGAGGTCCGCGAAGAAGCCCCGTAGGCGCACCTAGCAACCCAGCACTGAGCGAAGGAGCCGCAGTAGCCGCGATCACGGCCGCGGCGGCTCCAATCGCGCTCACCAGAACCGTGCTGGCAACAAACCGGTCTACCCAAAACGGAAGTGATGTAGGCAGGATCGACGGCCACAGCCATCCCCAATGGCTGACACCCCAGCCAACCAGCTCCACAGCTGCGACGAGGAGGAGAGTCTGCCGTTGTCGCTCGACCATCCCTCCCCGATTTCCGAGGGCCAGCACCACAAGAGCCACCAGCAGACCGGTGACTGGGAATACCCACAGGCTCCATGGCGGACTCGTCTCCGCTGGGACCGATAGATAGGCCACCACACCAACCACGGTCGCAGCTAAACCCAGCACGAGCAGGCTCGGCGCCAACACGCTGTCTCTGCGGCGCAGCAACCCAAATGCGATCAGTAGCCCCAACGTGAATCCAAGCGCAACGGGGACTGAAGATGGAGGCTGCTGCCACACCGAAACAACAGTCACCCCCACCTCAACACCATCCACCACCAGAGGCACCACGCCTTCAACAATTTGATCGCCCGGAGCGCGGCCCGGTGGAGGCTCTGGATTCATCCAATGGGTGCGATGATCATGCCACGCATACGAACCGTCGGTGCCAACCACCTTCCAGTCCGGCGCTGCATCAACATCGGCCTCGGCAGGCAAATCGACTGCGGCGAACCGCTCCTCGTTCAGGTAGGTCGAAGGAGCATGCTGGTTCTCCTCGACAATTCCGTCCTCAAGGAACCGGAGATAGGGCTCTCCCTGATATCCCACAACTTCCACCGTTACGCCGGGGTCAACGGTTAGCAAGACAAACGAGTCGCCGCCGATGATCTCGACTGCGAAGCCGGCAACATCAGGGCTGACCTCGGTGACATCGTTCATGTAATCCGTCGGACCAGGAGGATCTGCGGCAGCAAAAGTCGTTGTCGCCACCGACCACATCAGCACCAACATCCCGGCAGTGACCAGCCGGCGCATCCTTACTCCACCACGGTGAGAACGATTTCGCCTGAGGGATGCACCGAGCATGCCCCAATGAAGGTACCCGGAGCGCTGAAGCGTTGCCTGAGCGTCTCTCCCGCCCCAACGAAGAAGGGCCCGACGAGGTGACCACGATCGTCGAGGTTGATCAACTCAAACAATTCACCAACCTGTGCCCCGATCTCTCGCGGAAGAATGTCGAGCGGCTCCCCTTGGTCAATCAGCTCACCAGCGCCAGCCGGAATCACGTATGAGAAGTCAGGTGTGTCTTGAGAACTGTCGTCCTTCAATAGTGGTCCGGCATCATCTGAACCACACGCGGTCAGCAACAACGCCCCAGCCGTAAGCACAATGAGCAGTCTTCGCCTCATTCGGACCTCAGCAGGATCTGCATGTCCTTGGCGAGGGTTTCCGACTCAGTCCCGAATGCCCAGGTGACCTGCAGCAGTCCAGCATCGTCGACCGCATATAGGTGACCGGTATGAATGACCTCGTACTCGCCATCGTCTGCAATAGTCACGCCGTAGTCCGCACCAAAAACGTCTGCGGCGGCCCGCAGCGAGTCGTCATCCTGGGCCCGGAGACCGTGAGCACCCGGTATGAAGGACTGCACATAGCGAGAGATGATCTCGTCCGTATCGCGGTCGGGATCGATCGTCGCCATCGCCACCTGCACCCGATCGGCATCATCACCCATGTCCCGCAGCGCAGATTTCAGATCAGCAAGCGTTGTCGGACAGACGTCGGGGCAGGCGGTGTACCCAAAATAGACAATCAGCAGCTCTCCTTCGGGAGCGCGCATGGCGAAGCTGGCACCGCCGGAGCTTGCATCTGGAAGAGACGCATCGCCAACTGATGGCAGCGGACTTCGCACAAAACCTGACAGTTCCTCTGGTTCAGACGAGCACGCGGCAACCACCACACTCAACAATGCAACAACTGCCACCAGCCGCTTCACCGCAGCTCCTCGATATAGGCAATCAACGCGACGATCTCGGCCTCCGACAATGCGGTGACCGGCATCTCGATAGTAGTGCCCTCCACTATTTCGGCTTGCGGATCGACCAATGCCCGACGCAAATACTCAGTATCGGCGACTACGGCACCACCGCCTTCTAACGCAACTGTGCTCCCCGCCAGCCCCTCCCAAGCAGGACCGACGCTACCTTCACCATTCTCGCCATGGCAAGCAGAGCACCCGCGCGACAACGCAACCTCGCGACCGGCGGCGGCTTCCTCCGACAGCTCGCGAGTGGGCGCAGACCCACCACAACCGCTGACGAAAAGAGCGACCACCGCCAGAGCACCAACGACTCTTGTTGACCAATTCACCACGACACCACCAAAGTCGCGGCTAGGTCGTGTTCAGTTCCCATACGATCAAACACAGTCATCCGGGTTCCTTTGGAGAGACAACGCTGGCCGATTGCCGGGCTAGCTAAAAATGTCATCGATTTGGCTCTTGTGCTCATCAGTGAGCTGGCCAAGCACTTCGAGGGCCTTCAAATTCTCGTTGAGTTGGTCGAGCTTGCGAGCGCCGATAATTACTGAGCTGACATTGGGGTTCGACGCCGTCCAGGCGAGTGCCAGTTGAGCCAGCGAGCACCCAATATCGGTCGCCACCGTTTGCAGCTCGGCGACCTTGGCCAGGCTGGCGCTGTCGGTGAGGCTGTCCTGCAGCCATTCGACGTCCTGCCCGCGGCTTCCCTCAGGGATGCCGGATGCGTACTTGCCAGTGAGCATGCCCGAAGCGAGCGGGCTAAATGTGGTGAGCCCAAGCCCGATATCTTCGTAGAGCCGGGCGAACTCAGTCTCAACCTTGGTGCGATTGAGCAGATTGTACTCAGGCTGTTCAACCACCGGCTTGCGAAGGTGGTGGCGCTCGGCAATCTCCCAAGCCGCCCGAATCTCGGCCGCCGACCACTCTGAAGTGCCCCAGTAGAGCGCCTTGCCCGAGGCGACGATGTCCGACATCGCCCACACCGTTTCTTCGATCGGTGTTTCAGGATCGGGTCGATGGCAGTAGACGAGATCGACGTGGTCGAGCTGGAGCCGTTCCAGCGATTTGTCGATTGCCTCCATCAAGTACTTGCGATTGAGCGTGAAGGTGGCATTGGGGTTCTCGCGATGAATACCCCAGAAATACTTCGTGGACACAAGATACGAGTGGCGAGGCCACCCCAGCTCCTGGAGGGCGTCACCCATTACCTGTTCCGCTCCGCCCCCGGCGTACACCTCGGCATTGTCAAAGAAATTGATCCCTGCTTCGTACGCTGCCTGCATACAACGCAGACTCTCATCCGACTCCTGTTGGCTACCAAATGTCAGCCATGAACCGTAAGAAAAGACGCTGACCTTGACCCCCGCCTTGCCCAGCCGCCGATACTGCATCTCCATTTCACAAACCTTTCCGTCTATGCCATCACTGTAAGCACTGCAGCAGGCCACGAATCTGTCACGGTCACCCTGAGACGTGCAGCCGCCGGGTCAGTTCCTCGACAACTTCGTCAACCGACTTTTCGTCGGTGGCAACCTGCTCAAACTGGGCGTAGGCCTCAGCCCGTTCCTCGAGAAGGGTCGAAATCTGTTCTGCCGGACGCTGTCCAGAGAGCAGGGGGCGCGGCGGTCCATCTTGTGCCACCACTCTCCGTACTATCTCATCAGCAGCGGCGGTGAGGCAAAAGACCCGGGACCGCTTCCCCAACACGGCCGCATTGTCGGGATCCAACATCATGCGGCCACCCGTCGAGATTACGAGGCCAACGCGGCCAGCAAGCTCAACAGCAACGGCCTTCTCCATGTCGCGGAACGCCTCTTCCCCGTTCGAGGCAAAGATCTCCCCGATGGGACCGTGGGTGAACTCA